>WTGR01000165.1 GCA_011523485.1 Acidobacteriota bacterium | reverse complement strand
TCATCTGCAGGTTGTTGGTGAGGCCGGCCGGGGTGGCCAGCCCGGCGAGCTGGCCAGCCATCGAGACCCGGTACAGGTTGTACTGCCGGGGCAGCGGAGCCCAGTAGGAGATCTCGCTCCGGCGGCGGATGTTGCGCTGGAAGTTCACGCCCCAGGACTGGAACTCCCGCGCCGGATAGCGGACGGTCCGGAACGGGATGGCGAACTCGGCGCTCCAGCCGACGTCGGAGATCGCCGTCTGCACCTGCCAGGCCCCGTCCCAGTTCAGGTTGAAGCCGCCGGCGCTGCCGCGCGAGAAGCCGCCGCTGCCCGACCGCCGCGAGGAGCCGCGCGAGCCCCCCTCGTTGATGACCTGCCCGTCGTACTCCTGTCCGGCCGGCGTCGTGCCGAAGACGAAGCCGTTCTGCTGGTCCTGGAACGTGTCGAGGACCATCTGGAAGCTGTCGGCGTCGGTCATCGACGAGTCGCGCCGGCTGTCGCTCATGATGATGGCCGACGGGTCGCTGTCGTAACAGACGACGCCGAAGTAGATGGCGTCGGACGTGAAGAGGACGCGCACCTCGGTCCGCTCCGTCGCCGGCAGGCCCTCGTCCGGGAAGGTCTGCCGGAATCCCCCCACCGGCTGCGCGGCGGCCCAGACGGGATCGCCGAGCACGTTGCCGTCCATCCGGGGCTCCTGCTCCACGCGCACCGCACGGACCACCTTGATCGACGACTGGGCGGCGAGCTCGAACCCCGCGACCGCGCGGGACACGGGCACGTCGCTTCCCGCCGGGTCGCTCCCCCCCGAGCCGTTCCCCCCCGGCGCGCTCTGCGCGCCGGCGGACACCGCGGCCAGGCAGGCCGCCGCGGCCAGAGCAGCGCAACGCCGGAACCTACGCGCCTCGGCCGTCGCACGGATCCGTGCGCAACAAGTCTTGTTCATGTCGGAGTACCTGTCGCTCGGGTCGCCCATCGGATTCGACCGGCTCGTCCACGCGGACCCGACCGCGCCGTCGGCCGCCGCCGTCCACTGACGCACTTGCAGTCTACCGTAAACGCCGTCAAGCTGTAACCGCTTCGCGCACGGCTCCTGCGTTTTCGTGGAGGTTTCCGCACCATGTCGTCTCTCGGCCATGCAACCGTTCCTGCCCTGCCTGCCTGCACTCTCGCCGCCGGCGCTCTCCTGCTCGCGGCGGCCGTCCCGGCCGCGGCGGCCCCCTGCGCGACCCTCTCGAGCCTCGAGCTCCCGGACACCTCCATCCGCAGCGCGGAAGTCGTTCCGGCCGGCGCGTTCACGCCGCCGGGTACGAACGCCGCGCTGACGATGCCGGCGTTCTGCCGGGTGGAGGGGGCGACGCGGCCGGCCGTCACCTTCGAGGTCTGGCTGCCCCTGGACGACTGGAACGGGAAGTTCCACGTCTCGGGCAACGGCGGCATGGCCGGCGTCATCAGCTACGGCGCCATGGCCGGCGCCCTGCGCCGCGGTTACGCCGCCGCGAGCACGGACACGGGGCACGTGCGGCCGGGCACGGGCGGCTTCGACGCCTCCTGGGCGCTGGGCCGGCCGGACCTGGTCGAGGACTTCGGGCACCGGGCCCTCCATGTCACGGCCGACAACGGCAAGGCGATCGCCACGGCGTTCTACGAGCGGCCGCCGCGCTATTCGTACTTCGTGGGCTGCTCGAAGGGCGGCCAGCAGGGGCTCATGGAGGCGCAGCGCTACCCCGGCGACTTCGACGGCATCGTCGCCGGCAACCCGGCCAACGACTGGACGCGCTTCTACGCCGGCGCCCACCTCTGGTACGCCCTCGCCACCCTGCGCGATGCCGGCAGCTACATTCCCCCTGGCAAGCTCCCGGCGCTGGCCGGCGCGGTCAACGCGGCGTGCGACACCCTGGACGGCATCGCGGACGGGGTGCTCGACGACCCCCGGCAATGCCGCTTCGACCCGGCCGCGCTCACCTGTCCGGAGGGCGAGGACCACGACGGCTGCCTCACGCCGCCGCAGGTGCAGGCGGTCCGGTCCATCTGGGCCGGCTCGCGCAACGCCGCCGGAGAGGTGATCTTCCCCGGCCTGGTGCCGGGCGGCGAGAACGGACCCGGCGGCGGCTGGGGCTCGTGGGTGACCGGCCGGGAACCGTTCACGAGCCTGCACTGGCTCGCGGCCGAGGGATTCTTCAAGTACATGGTCTTCGAGGATCCGGACTGGAACTTCCGGACGTTCGACTACGACGCCGACCTCGCGTTCGCCCTCGAGAAGGTGGGGACGGCGCTCGACAGCGCGGACCCGGACCTCGGCCGGTTCCGGGAGCGCGGCTCGAAGCTGATCGTCTACCACGGCTGGAGCGATCCGGACATCTCGCCCCTCGGATCGGTCAACTACTACGAGCGCGTGCTGGACGCGGCGGGCGGCGCCGACGCCGCCGCCGGTTCTCGCGCGCGCCACGAGGTGCTTTCGGAGACCCGGGACTTCTTCCGACTGTTCCTGGTGCCCGGCATGGGACACTGCGCCGGTGGTCCGGGCTACAACCGCGTGGACCCGCTGCCGGCGCTCGAGCGTTGGGTGGAGGACGGCGTCGCGCCGGACACGATCCTGGGTACGCGCGTGGAGGGCGGCGAGGTGGTACGCAGCCGCCCGATCTGCGCCTATCCGGCGGCTTCGACGTGGGACGGCAGCGGGGACCCGGACGACGCGGCGAGCTTCACGTGCGTGGCCGATCGGTAGGGCCGTCTCGCCACCATGGGACGGGCCGACCTTGCCCAGGAACGTGACGCGACCCCGGCGGTGATGTTCGTCAGGTCGGGGAGTCCAGGCGACGCGCGCCCCGCGTGCCCTTCTCACAGCAAGTTCTGCCTCCGGGCTTCATGCCAAACGAACGGCGACCATTCCCTCAGGGTCTGTACATCTCCGCCGTCTGTATAGCGGGCGAAGCGTTTTGCCCGCATTTCGTTGTGCTCGGGGCTGTCGAGCTTCAATCGAGCGATGGTCCTTTCGGCTTCGATCCTCAGCTCGTCGTCGAGGCTCGGATTGGCTCGGATTCTCCCAGTCGCCAGCTCCAGTATGAAGGTATTCGATTCAAGACCGATGGGATCCAGAATATCGTCGAACCTGCCCTTGTTGCGGTTCGCTGCAAGACAGGACAACCTGTAGTTGCGCCACTCGTACGCGTCTCCGGCATTCCTCGACTTGGCGACGAAGTGATCGGTCGACGCGGCCCCGAGGCACCACTCGAAGTGGATGGCCAGGTACGCGCATACGCCGTCGTATGCTGCCCAGAGTTGCCTGTTGAAATGCCGCCAATACGCGGGAAGGGCCACGGGATCCGGCGGGGGCGCATCCGGTTCGACGCCGTGACTCGCGAGCCAGGACCGGCCGCGCTGCCGCACGTTCTCGTCGAAATCCGGCGGCTCCGGCTGCAACTCGACCGGAATCACGTCAGCCACCCCTTCTTCCGGCAGATGTAGCGCCAATTGAGCAGGAAATAATCCTTCGGACTCAACGCCCGGAGGAGATCGCCATTCATCCGCTCGATCTCGTCGATGTCCGGCTCCTCCCGGTTCAGCAGCACCTGAGCCTCTTCGACCAGCCGTTCATACTCCAACGGCCGTCCGCTGGGAAGGTCGAACGCCTCGCTGATGAGCCAGGTCGCCGCGTCGCCGCGTTTTTCGAAATCACGACGGCGAAGGACGACCCCCCCCTCCTCGAAGTCCAGATCGAACCAGGCATCGGTATCGGCGTCGAATCGGGGCTCGATTGACGCCATGATCAACGGAGAATGGGTTGCGGCCAGCAGTTGCACCTCGGCCTCCGGATTCAACGCCTGCATCGCCGAGAACAGGGCCGGAACGACACTGCGCTGCCATGCCGGGTGCAGATGGGATTCGATTTCGTCGATGAGAAAGGTGATCTGCCCGGCCGGCTCGTCCCCGAGTTGACCGGCCGCATGCTTGTGCTCTTCCCAGGCCCAGACCAGGCAGTACGCCAACGCCATGATGCGGCGCATGCCGGCCGATGCGTGCACGACGGCCACATCCTGACGATAGGACATGCGGATGGTCGGCATGTCCCGCACGTCGTCGAGGCTGATCCGGGTGAGCTCCCCGGGGGCCAACGCCTCACCGCCGGAGGGAGACATCCTCCGCAACAGCCGCTTGAGGTGCGCGAACGGCGGTCCATTCTCCTTCTGCCATCCGGCCCAGTCGCGAATCAGTCCGTTGCACAGCCAGGTGCCGTTGTCTCCGGGCAGTCCATCCCATACTTCGGCGGGGTCGAAGACATAGGCGGGACGGCGCTCCTGAATATCCTCGCCATCCTGGTTGCGCCAGTAGTTCCGACTCGGATCCCAGATGGCGAAGCTGCCGTCCGACATGGCATAGACCACGAGCCCCGGATTGGCCGGACGCCCGGGACGGCCCGTCCAGGCCTGGGCTCGACGCGAATAGCTGCTCTCGTAGTCCTCGCTCCTCGTCTTGCCCTCGAACGAAAAGCGGATCGACGCGGCGGCCGGACCGGACGGCCGAGCGGCCTTGCCGGCTGTCAACTTCGGGTTGATCTCCGCCGGCCACTTCCGTGTCATGGCCCACCAGGCGATGTCGAGCAGGAAGCTCTTCCCCAGGCCGTTGTCGCCGGTCAGCACATTGAGCCGGCTGCCGAAATCGAGTTTCATCGTCGGCGCCGGACCGACGTTTATCAGTCGCAGGCTCTTGAACATCGCTTCTACGAGTCACGCGGCAGGGGCTGCGGGCCGAGCTGTGCGCGGCCTCGCTGCTGTCGTGGACCGCCGTACAGCCAGCATCGATGCTCCCCCGGCGTGCGTCGATCCGGCTCGTCGTGACATGGATGAGGCATTATAGGAGGGCGGCCGTGAAGGACACGGCGCACTCGGAGGAATCGTCGATCCGCCCCGGCGCTGAACGCCATGAACCTGCACCTCGCCGTGCTCCTCGTCTACGCCGCGATCCTCATGGGCGTCGGCCTGTGGATCGGCCGGCGCGTGCGAAGCTCGACCGACTTCTTCGTGGCCGGGCGCCGGCTCGGTCCCTCGCTGCTCTTCTCCACCATGCTCGCCGCCAACATCGGAGCCGGCTCGACGGTGGCCGCGGCCGGGCTCGGCTACGCCGACGGCCTGAGCGCCTGGTGGTGGGTGGGATCGGCGGGACTGGGTTCGATCGTGCTGGCCGTCTGGATCGGCCCGCGCATCCGGCGCATCGCGGCGGATCGGGGACTGCACACGCTGGGCGACTATCTCGAGTACCGCTTCGGCGAACACGTACGAGCAACGATCACCGTGCTGCTGTGGATGGGGACCCTGGCCATCCTCGCCGCGCAGATCATCGGCATCGGCTGGATCCTGAACGTGGTGGTGGGTCTGCCGCCGTGGCTCGGCTGCCTGATCGGCGGCGGCGTCGTCATCGTCTACTTCACGGCCGGCGGGCTCCTGACCGCCGCCTGGGTCAACGCGGTGCAGCTCGTGGTGCTGCTGGCCGGCTTCCTGGTGGCGCTGCCGCTCACCGTCGCGGGCGCAGGCGGGTGGGGCGCGATTCACGCGGCGACGCAATCGGTCGACGACTACTGGAACGTGTGGCAGGGCGGCAGCTCGGGCTGGTTCTACCTGGCGATGCTCGGTCCGGCGTTCATCATCTCGCCGGGGCTGCTCCAGAAGACGTACGGCGCCCGCGACGATCGGACCGTGCGGCTGGGAGTCGGACTGAACGCCGCCGTGCTGCTGGTTTTCGCCGCCCTCCCGCCGTTGCTGGGGATGATCGCCCGGGCGGTCGAGCCGGGGCTGGACAACCCCGAGCTGGCGCTGCCGACGCTGTTGATGGAGGCCCTGCCGCCGGCCGTCGGCGCGCTCGGCCTGGCGGCAATCTTCTCGGCCGAGGTCAGCTCTTCCGACGCCATCCTGTTCATGCTGGCGACATCGCTCTCGCAGGACCTCTACCGGCGCCATGTCGACCCCGACGCGAGCGACGGGCAGGTCCTGAAGGTGGCGCGTCGCGCGGCCGTGGCGGGGGGGATTCTCGGCACCGGGCTCGCCGTCGGCGCAGCCTCGATGGTGAGCGTGTTGGGGCTGTTCTACAACCTGCTGACGGTCAGCCTGTTCGTGCCCGTGCTCGGCGGACTGTACACGCGGCGCGTGGGATCGGCGGAAGCGATGGGCGCCATCGCCGGCGGCGTCGGGACCTACGTGGCGGTGGAGGTGCTCGCCACGGGCGAACCGGTGCTCGGAATGACACCGGCGATGATCGGTCTGCTCGGCGCCGTGGCCGGCTGCGGCCTGACGGCGGGAGCCCGGAGCGGTGCGCCGCGACGATAGTCACGAGCGTACTGGCACCCGACCCTCCCCCCAACCGGCATCCGCAATCCGCCGGACCGCCCGCCGCACCGCCGCCGGCACGGTCTGCTCCGCGATGTCGCCCGTCGCACCGTAGCGTTCGAGGCGGCCGACCTCGGCGACGAGGCGGGAGGCGAAGGCGGCCGGTGCACGATCCATCGACCGCAGCAGATCGGTCTCCGGCGGGCAGCACCGCACGCGGACGCCGGGCGCCTGGCGCGCGAAGGTGGCCGCACAGCGGCGCATCACGAACGGCTTGGCCACGAGCAGCGCAGAGCCGGCCGCGATCCCCCGGCGGCCGAGCGCGGCCAGCCCGTACCGCACGTTCTCGAGCGTGTTGCCCGCCTCGGTCTCCGTGACGATGGCCGCGGGAGGGACGCCGCCGCGCAGGAGCCTGTCCCTGAAGACCAGTGCTTCCGGCTGGTCGAAGACATCCCGGGTCATCCGCCCGTAGCGGCCGCTGACCAGCACGAACGGCGCGTGCCCCGCCTCGTACAGGCGGGCCGCGTGATCCGGTACGGCGAGAGCCTGGCTGCCGAAGACGAAGATGACGTCCGCGCGCGCCGGCCGCTCGGCCACCGCCAGATAGTCCCAGACGGGAGCGACCAGCCGCGCGAAACCGGCTGGAGGCAGAGATGCCGCATCTGCCGTCGGGTCGCTCATGCGATGCTATGATGAACGGTCAAATGCTCCACGGGAAGCGGCCTCCGACCGACCTTGCCACGCTCGCTCTGGCCGGCGCCGGTCTGGCCTTCGCGATCGGACTGCTTCCGCTCACTGCCCAGGAGCCGGCCGCGGGGCTCACGCTGATCACCGAGGAGGGGCGGCGGTCGCTCGACACGGTTCGCGTGCGGGGCAGCGAAGCGATCGCCCTCGACGATCTCTCCACCCTGTTCCGACTCGATGTCGGGGAGGAGACCGGAGGCCGGACAATCACCGTCGACGCCGCCGGGGGAACCGTGGTCCTCACCGCCCAACAGGCGCTCGCAACGGTCGACGGACGGCTGGTGTCGCTGGACGGCCCGGTGCATCGGGTCGGGGGACGCTGGTTCGTCCCGCTCGACTTCGTCGGCCGGGCGCTCGCGCCCATCCACGACCAGCCGCTCGAGCTCCGCCGGCGTTCCCGACTGCTGCTCGTCGGCGCCGTGCGTGTGCCCCGCGTCTCGGCGCAGTACCGGCCGCGGGCGCGATCCGGCCGGCTGCGGCTGCAGATCACCCCCAACACCGCCCACGAGGTGACCGAGGAGCGCGGGCGCCTGCTGATTCGATTCGACGCCGACGCGATAGACGTCGTCCGTTTCGCGGAGCCGCGCGGCGAGGCCGTTCGCGCCATCGAGCTGCTCGACGCGCTGCCGGGATTCGCCATCGAACCGGGTCCGGCCTACGCCTCGCATCGAATCGTGAGCGGCGAGTCGGGCAACTCGACCGAGCTCGTGGTCGACCTCGAAGGGGCGGCCCCCGCGGTGGCGGAGGCGAGTCCGGCGGAACCGGCGAGCTCGGCCCCGGACCCCGGCCTCGGCGATGCGGATCCGCTTCCCGATTTCAGCGCCCCGTCGGAGATCCGCACGATCGTGATCGATCCGGGCCACGGCGGCGCCGACGAGGGCGCGCGGGGGCCCGAGGGTACGCTGGAGAAGGACGTTACGCTCAGCGTGGCGCAGCGGCTGCGCACCCTGCTCGAGCGGCGCCTGGGCGTCCGCGTCATCCTGACCCGCACCGGCGACACGCTCGTCGCGCTCGACCGGCGCGCCGCGCTCGCCAACAACGACCGGGCCGACCTGCTGATCAGTCTGCACGCCAACTCGGCGCTGCGCGACGTCGCAACCGGAGCGGAGGTGTACTACCTCGGCATCGACGAGTACGGGGCCGAGGCGCGCGAGCTCGCCGCCCGCGATGGACGCTACCTGCCGGTGTCGGGCGGCGGATTCCGGGAGATCGACGTGATTCCGTGGGAGCTGGCCCAGGCGCGCCATCTCACGCCCTCCGCGGATCTGGCGGAATTCGTCGGCGACGAGTTGCGCCTGCGGGTTCCGATGAGTCCCCGGCCTGTCCAGCAGGCCCCCTTTCGGGTCCTCGTCGGGGCGAACATGCCCGCCATCCTCGTCGAGATGGGGTTCATCTCGAACCCGGAGCAGGAACGCGAGATGGCGCAGTCCGGATTCCAGACGCGGGTGGCCGAGGCGATCGTGGCCGGGGTCGTTCGTTTCCGGGACTACCTGGCGACGTACCCCTATGCGCCGGACGAAGAGACCGCCGCCGACCCCGGCGACGCCGCCCCGGCCGGCGCCGCCCAGGACGCGCAGGGGCGCGACTAGGAGCCTGCGCCGCAGAACGCAGCAGCGCGGACACCGATGAAATCGTCGAGCCCGGAGGGGCAGCGCCCGACGCGCGGAGGCTTTCGGCGCTCGTACCGGCTCGCCGGTACCGTGCTGTTGGCCCTGGCCATCGGCGCGGCGACACTGACGCTGGTTCTGGTCGAGCGCTGGGAATCGGCGGCCGGCGGATCATCGGCGCTCGACGGTGCGGGAGGGCCGGGAGGCGCCGGCTCCCCATTCACGGCGACCATGTACTACGTGGCAGGCAACGGCCTGGGCCTGGTCCGCCGAGAGATCGATGTGCCGTACTCGGCCGATCCCCTCCTGCGGGCGCGCATCATCGTGGAACGGCAGCTCGAGAGGCCGCCCCGCCGACTCTTGTCCCCGTTTCCCGCGGGAACGCGGTTGCGCGCGGTGTACCTGGCCGACGACGGCAACCTGTTCGTCGACCTGAGCGGCGAGGTGACCACGGAGCATTCGGGCGGATCGCTCGACGAGCTGCTCACCGTCTACGCCCTCGTCAACGCCGTCACGACGAACGTCCACGAAGTCGCGGCGGTACAGATTCTGGTGGATGGCCGCGAGGTGGATACGCTCGCAGGCCACATCGACCTGCGCCAGCCGCTCACCCCGAACCTGACGTGGGTCCTGGACCTTCCGCCGCCGCCCGACGGCGAAGCGGCGGACGATGACCCCAACCAGCCGCCGGACGAAGCGGCCGGCGAGGACGAACCGGGCCCCTCCGAACCCGCTCCCGCGGTTCCCTAGCCGGATACCCGGCAGCGGGCTGCTAGACTTCCTCATGGCCACGCCGAGCGCCCTGACCGACGCCCCCCGCTTCGACGGCCGTCAAGCGGCCGAACTGCGCGAGACGCGCATCACGCCCCACTACGTCGTGCACGCCGAAGGCTCCGTGCTCATCGAGGCCGGCCTTACCCGCGTAATCTGCACGGCGAGCGTCGAAGACCGCGTGCCGCCGTTCCTGCGCGGCAAGGGTACCGGCTGGGTGACCGGCGAGTACGGCATGCTCCCCCGGTCGACCTCGACGCGCTCCACCCGCGAGTCCTCGGCGGGCCGGGTGGGCGGCCGCACACAGGAGATCCAGCGGCTGATCGGGCGCTCGTTGCGCGCGGTCACCCGGCTCGACGAGCTGGGCGAACGCACCGTCTGGGTCGACTGCGACGTGATCCAGGCGGACGGGGGCACGCGCACCGCCTCCATCACCGGCGGCTTCGTGGCCCTGGCCCTGGCCCTGCAGAGGCTCCGCGAGACCGGCAAGATCGCACGGTTGCCGATCTCCGACTACGTGGCGGCCACCAGCGTGGGAATCGTCGACGGCCGGCCGCTGGCCGATCTGGCCTACGCGGAGGACTCGCGGGCCGAGGTCGACATGAACGTCGTAAAGACCGGCGACGGCCGGTTCATCGAGGTCCAGGGCACGGCCGAGGGAGAACCCTTCGATGGGCGCGCGCTGGACGCCCTGCTGGAGCTTGCCGGCGATGCAATCGAGCGGCTCGTCGCCATGCAGCGGGAGATCGTCGGCGGGCCGCTCTCATCGATCGCCGGCTGAAGGACCGCCCCGCGAGCCACGCGATCGTGCAGGCCCAGACCGCCCGGACCGTCGTCGTCGCCACGACCAATCCGCACAAGCTCGCCGAAATCACGCGCATACTCGACGGTCTGGCGTACGCGGTCCGCCCGGTGACCGCCTACGCCCCCGGACCGGCGCCCGAAGAAACCGCGCAGACCTTCGCCGGAAACGCGCGGCTGAAGGCCCTGCACTACGGGCGGCTCGTACCGCATCTGACGGTGGCGGACGACTCCGGACTCGAGGTCGAGGGTCTCGACGGCGAACCGGGCGTCCACTCGGCGCGATTCAACGGCGCGACGTACCGCGAGAAGTTCGACGTCATCTACTCGCGCCTGCGCGCTCGCGGCGCGCTCGCCAGCCCCGCGCGGTTCGTCTGCGCCGTGGCGGCGGCCGAGGGAGACCGCATCGTGTTCGAAGTCACCGGCACGATTGAAGGCCGGATCGCCCAGATGCCGGCCGGCAACGCCGGCTTCGGCTACGACCCGATCTTCTTCTACCCGCCGTACGGCTGCACGCTCGCCGAGGTCTCGGCCGACCGGAAGGCCGCGGTCAGTCACCGCGGACGCGCGTTCCGCAAGCTGCGGGTCTTCATCGAATCCCGGACTGCACGCCGCCAGCGCTGACGGGCTGCCGGACAGCCGCTCCCGGGCCGCCGTCACCGGCCGCACGGACCGGCAGGACGATCGTGAAGACGGAACCCCCACCGGCGCGATGCGCCGCCTCGACGGTTCCGTCGTGCAGGACGACGAGGTGCTTCACGATGGCGAGACCGAGTCCGGTCCCGCCGGGATTTCGGGCCCTGGAATGCTCGACCCGATAGAAGCGCTCGAATACGCGCGACAGGTCGGTGTCCGGGATGCCCGGCCCGCGATCGGACACCCGCAGGATCACGCCGCTCCCGGAATCCCCGGCCACGGCGTCCAGCTCGATCGCGCTGCGCTCGGGCGCGTAGTGCGCGGCGTTCTCGACGAGGTTCCTGATGACGTCGTGGATCTTGACGGGGTCGGCCACCAGCCGCTCCGCGCCCGGCTCGATGCGCGACTGCACGCGTTGCTCCTTCACTTCCAGCACGGCCGTAAGCTCGGCCGCGACGCTCGAGAAGACCGTTGCAGTGCTGCACGTGTCGGTATGCAGGACCTCCTGTCCGGCATCGAGGCGGGCGAGGCGCAGCAGATCCGTGACCAACCTCTCCATGCGGTTCGTATGACGCGCGACGATATCGAGGAACCGCTGGCGCACCGCGGCCTCCGTCTCGTCCGCCAACGCGTCCACCGCGCCGCGAATCGCCGTCAGCGGCGTCCGCAGCTCGTGGGAGACGTTGGCCACGAAGTCCTGGCGGATCTGCACCGCACGGCGGTAGTCGCTCACGTCGTGCAGGACGACTACCACGCCCGGCTCTTCCTGTTCGGTGTACGGCGCGGCACTCGCCAGGCAGACTCTGGCCGGCTCGGTGCTCAGCGTGATCTCCGTCTGGCTGGACCCGCCGGCCTCGAGCGCACGCCCGATCTGTTTCGCGACCTCCGGATGGCGGATCAACTCGACGTAGTGCCGGTCGACCGGCGTCTCCTCGATCTGCAGCAGGCGGCGGACCGCTTCGTTCGCCATCTTCACTCGCCCACGCGCGTCCACGACGAGCACGCCCTCGGTCATGCTGCCGAGAATCGCGTCCGTCATCCGGCGGTTCCGCGACAGCTCCGCGAGCCGGCGGCCGAGCTCCTGGACGGAGGCGTCGAGCGCCCGGGCCACCGTGCCGATCTCGTCGTCCCCGTACGGACCGCTCTGCGGCGTCAGATCCCCCGACGCATAGCGGCGCGCCACGGCCGCGATCGCACTGACGCGCCGGCTCATCGCCGCCGAGGTGACCCAGGCCAGGACGAGCGCCCCGGCCAGTGCCAGCAACAGTCCCCCGGCCGTGCCCCGCTGCACGGTCGCGATCTGGTCGTCGACCGCGGTCAAGGGGAGCGCCAACCGCACGAAACCGATGCCGGGATGGTCCACGCGCACCGCCGCGTACAGCAGATCGCGCTCCACCGTCGTGCTGTAGCGGCGCGTCACGCCGACACCGGCGGTCCGGGCGAGCTCGATCTCGGGCCGGGCGCCGTGGTTCTCCATCGCCGCCAGCGAAGAACCGTCCTCGGCCGTATCGCCGACGACGCGCCCGCCCGGCTCGATGATTGTCACCCGTGCGCCGAGACTCATGCCGAGCGAGTCGGCCTCCCGGTCCAGATCGTCGACCGTGGGAGTCGGCCCGCTCCGGGCGACGAGGTCGGCCACCAGCCGCGCCTCGGCCAGCAGGTCCGTCGTGATGCGGTCGAGGAGCTGCCGCTCCAGCAGCCACGCCACGAGCGCCGCGGCCAGCAGCAGGCTCAGCCCCGCGATGCCGAACGCCGCCGCGAACAACCTGGTGCGCAGTCTCATGGCCGGGCCGGCAGGCCTGCGTCGTCCTCGATCAGCTTGTAACCGAACTGCTTCACCGTGACGATGGCGCCGGCCAGCGCCGGAAGCTTCTCGCGCAGCCGGCGGATGTGGACGTCGACGGTGCGCGTGCCGCCGGTGTAGGCATAGCCCCAGACGTCGGAGAGCAGGACGTCTCGCGAATGGACCCGCCCACGATGCTCGATCAGGTAGCGCAGGAGCAGGAACTCCTTCGCCGTCAGTCGCACGTCCCGGCCGTCGCACGTGACCAGGTGCCGATCGGTGTCGACCGTGACGGGCCCGAAGCGGAGCAGGCTCGGGGGCGGCTGCTCGCGCCGCGCCCGCCGCAGCACGGCGCCGACGCGCGCCACCAGCTCCTTGGGGCTGAAGGGCTTGGTGACGTAGTCGTCGCCGCCCAGCTCCAGACCGACGATACGGTCGGTCTCGTCGGTCTTGGCCGTCAGCATGATGATCGGCACGCCCGACGTCTTCGGATCGGCGCGGATGGAGCGGCAGACGTCGAGCCCGTTGCGGCCCGGCAACATCAGGTCGAGCACCACCAGCGCCGGCGGCCGCTCGCGGACGAGCGGCATGACGTCCGAGCCGGAGGTCAGGATCTCGGACGCGTAACCGGCCTTGTGGAGCTGGTGGGCCACCAGCTCCGCGATGTCCGGATCGTCCTCGACGACGAGCACGAGGTCGGTGCTGTCGGTGGATTGGCGGTCGGAAAGTGCTTCCGCGGCGGACGGTGCGACGGCCGGCGGTTCAGTGCTCAGTGGGGTCCCTCCCCTCCTGCGCATGATGCCGGACGTCCTGGCCCGACACCATGAAGATCACCTCTTCGGCGATGTTGGTGGCGTGATCGCCGATGCGTTCCAGATGGCGGGAGATCAGGATGAGGTCGAGCGCCGGTTCGGTCGTGGCCGGGTTCTGCACCATGTAGCGCAGCAGCTCCCGAAACACCTGGTCCTTGAGCCCGTCCAGGGTATCGTCGCGGTCGAGCACGTCGTAAGCCATATCGGTGGCGTGACGCACGTACGCATTGAGGGCGTCCCGCAGCATGCCCTGCGCGTGCTCGGCCATCCGGGGAATGTCGATGAGCGGCTTGACCGGCGGGTGCTGCAGATAGCTGAAGGCCGCTTCCGCGATGTTCACGGCGACGTCGCCGATGCGCTCGAGATCGCTGTTGATCTTCACGCCCGAGACGACCACCCGCACGTCGGTGGCCGACGGATGATGCTCGACCAGCAGATCGTAGCAGCGCTTGTCGATCTCCATGTGCAGGCGATTGATCGGTTCGTCGCCGCAGAGGACCCGCTCGGCAAGCCCCAGATCGCCGTCGACGAGCGCCCGCACGGCCGCGCGCACCTGCTCTTCCGCTTCGCCGCCCATCGCGAGCAGGCGCGTCTTCAACTGGTTGAGTTCATCGGCGGCGCGCGGCACGGCGCCCTGAACCGAATCCAAGTCGCACCCCTTCGAAGACCTCGTCCCGAGCGTATCCCAGCGCTACAGGAACCGCAACAGCGGAGCCGGTCGCGACCCGCCGGCGTGGATCGCTCGAACGGGTTCGAGCGAGTGGCGACGGGCGCTCTGGAAACTGGTCGCAGACGGCCCTCAGGACAACGCCAGCGCTTCTATCAGGAGATCCAGAACCTCGGTCACCTCGCGGGGATCGCGCACGCGATAGCGCGCGCTCGTGGGACGATCGCCGTGCTCGACGACGATGGGAACGCCGGCGCCGTCGAGCAGCTCGAACGCGTGCTCGTCGGTTTCGTCGTCGCCGATGTAGGTGGCCGCCCCGGGATCCAGCGACAGGGCGGAGAGCAGCCACGCGACGGCGCTCCCCTTGTCCCACGCCACGTCCGGACGCAACTCGAACACCTTCTTGCCGCGCTCGCGGCGCAGCTCCGGGTAGCGGCGCGCCACGGTGGCGACGACCTCTTCCACGCGCGGCGTGTCGCCCCGGCCGACCAGCCGGTAGTGTGTGGAAACGCTGTAGCGCTTGCGCTCGACCAGCGCGCCCGCCGTGCGCGACAATCCCCGCCGCAGATCGGCCTCGGCGCCGTCGAGCGCGGGCAGCAACGTTTCCGCCGCCTCGTAGCGCAGGCCGCTGCCGGCCGCCCCCTCGATGTCCAGGCCGTGGCAGCCGGCGTAGCCGATCTCGTCGAGCTGGACGAAATCGCGCACGACGGCGACGTCGCGGCCGGTAACGATGGTCACCGGGCAGCGGGACGCCAGTCTGGCGAGCCGCGCCCGCGTGGACGCGACGAGCGTGGCCTGCTCCGGCCGATCCGCGATCGGCGTGAGGGTGCCGTCGTAGTCGAGGAACACGCCCGGCGCCCCGCGCGTGACCGCGGAGAGCCATACGGTGCGCACCTCCGGGTGCAGGGCCCACGGCAGCGCATGGGTGGTCCGCGTCGCAACGCGCCCCGGCCGAGGCGCCGCCGGCGAGCTCGTGCTGGACATGGTGGATGCTCCGCCCGTCCCGCTACCGGCCGCGCCGCGCGGCCACCGCCTCCGCCTCGCTCCAGACGCGCAGCAGATTCCCGCCCCACAGCCTGGCGATGTCCTCCTCGCTGTAGCCGCGCCGCACGAGCTCGACGGTGACGTTCAGCGTCTCGCTCGCGTCGCTCCAGCCGACAACGCCGCCGCCGCCGTCGAAGTCCGAGCTGATCCCGACGTGCTCGATACCGATCAGGTCGACCGCGTGGTCGATGTGGTCGACGAAATCGGCGACCGTGGCATCGGGCCAGCGCGCGTCCAGCGCCTCGACCCGGCCCAGGTAGTCCTCGTACGGCTCGGCGCCGAGGTCTTCGGGCTGCTGGCCCGGAATCATGCCGAAAGCGCCCCGGATGTTGCGGTACTCCGCTGCGCGCCGGGCAGCGACCTCGGACAGGAAAGCACCGAGCGCCACCGTCTGAACCACGCCCCCGTTGGCGGCCAGCGCCCGGAGCTGCTCGTCGTCCAGGTTGCGCGGATGCGGCATCAGGGCGTGCATGCTCGAATGCGAGGCGATGACCGGCGCCTCGGACAGACGCACCGCGTCGAGCATGGCCGCCTTCGAGATGTGCGACACGTCGACGAGCATCCCGAGGCGGTTCATCTCCGCGATGACCTGCTCCCCGAACGCGCTCACGCCGTCGTGCTCGGCCTCCCCGTCGCCCAGCGCCTCGCGCGGCGTCGCAGAGTCCGCAATGTCGTTGTGTCCGCCGTGCGCCAGCGTCATGTAGCGGGCGCCGAGCTCGTGATAGGTCTCCAGAAGTGAGAGATCGCGGCCGATGACGTACCCGTTCTCGATGCCGATCGCCGCCACCAGCTTGCCGCTGCCGGCAATCCGCTCCACGTCGGCCGCGGTGTACGCAATCTCGATCTCGTCCGGGTACAGCTCTTCGGCCATGCGGTGGATCGCTCCGAACTTCGTCATCGCGTCCGCCCGGGCCTGCGCCTCGTTCTCGCGCGTCCTTTCCGTCTGGCCGACGTAGACGATGAAGAACCCGGCGTCGAGCCCGCCGGCGCGCATCTTCGGCAGGTCCACCTGGAAGTCGCCGGGCACCCCGGGGTCGACGGCGCGGGTGGCGAAGTTGAGCGGGATGTCGATGTGCGAGTCGAGCGTCAATACGCGCTCGTGAACCGCGGTCGCGCGGTTTGCGAGCGCCCGCTCCGCGCGCTCTTCCGGCGTCCCGAGGGCGCACCCGCCGGCGACCGAGGCGGCCAACGCCAGCGCCAGTGATCCGTTCGCCGTCCTGGGGGCCATGGCAGACTCCTGAAAACGGATGAGCATACCACCGGCCGCGCGCGCACGTGGACGGTAGTAAGCTGGATTGCATGGCGTCGGTAGGCCGCACGGTCGCTTCCCCAATCTCCCGGTGGTTCCGCAGCCCCCCACGCCCGAACGCGCACCGCGCGCTCTTCTCGCTGCCGCCCGGCCTGCACTATCTCAACTGCGCGTACATGGCGCCGGCCTCGAAGCGGGTCGCGGAGGCCGGACGCCGCGCGATCGACCGCATCGCCGTCCCCAGCAGCCTGGAGACCGGCGACTTCTTCGAGCCGGCCACGCGTGTTCGCCAGCTCTTCGCCCGCCTCGTCAACGCGCCCGACCCGGACGGGGTGGCGATCGTGCCGTCCGTCTCCTACGCGATGGCGACGGTAGCCCGCAATACGCCGCTCGCTGCCGGCCGGACCGTAATCGTCGTCGAGGAGCAGTTCCCCAGCGCGGTCTACACCTGGCGGCGAGCCTGCCGCGAAGCCGGAGCCACGCTGCGCACCGTCGCGGCCCCCGATACGGCGGGATCGCGGGGCGAGGCCTGGAACGAAGCCCTGCTGGAGGCCATCGACGACCGCACGGCGGCGGTCGTGCTGCCGCCGCTGCACTGGACCGACGGCCTCCGGTTCGACCTCGGCGCCATCGGCGAGCGGGCGCGCGGCGCAGGGGCCCGGCTCGTCGTCGACGGTACGCAGTCGGTGGGCGCAGAGCCGTTCGACGTCGCGCGCACCCGCCCCGACGCACTGATCTGCGCCGGCTACAAGTGGCTGACCGGCCCCTACGCGATTGGCGTCGCGTGGTACGGCTCCGCCTTCGAGGACGGCGTGCCGCTCGAGGAGAACTGGATCACCCGCCGCGGCAGCGACCGCTTCAACGAGCTCGTCGACTACCGCGACGACTACCGGCCGGGGGCCATTCGCTACGACGTGGGCGAGCGGTCGAACTTCGTGCTGCTGCCGATGCTCGAGGCCGCGCTGGAGCAGGTCCTCGACTGGGGGCCGGAGACGGTCGCGGCCCACACGCGCGAGCTGACCGCCGCCGCGGTCCCGCGCCTCCGCGAGCTCGGCTGCCGGATGGATGACGACCGCTGGCGGGCCGGGCACCTGTTCGGGGTGCGCCTGCCGGCCGGCGTCGACATCCCTCGACTCGGCCGCGACCTCAGGGCGAAACAGGTATCGGTGTCGCTCCGCGGGGGCGCCATCCGCATCGCCCCGCATCTGTACAACGACGACGCCGACTTCGACGCGCTGATCGACGTCCTGGCCGGAGCGATGCGCACCTGACCGGCCCGCACTACAGCCCGGCGCCGGGAGACGGACTTCCTTTCCGGTACATCGACTGCGGCCAGCATCAACGAGGCGCGTCGGGCCACGGCCCGGCCACGACGCGGCCGAGGGGTCCGAGCGCCGGCCGCGGGCGATAGGCTTCCCTGGTCGCCAGGTCGTAGACGTCGCCCGGCGCCAGCAGGTAGAACAGGCCGCCTGAATCGAGCAGCCGCTCGTGATCGTAGATGGCGACGTAGCTGCGGCCGATGACCTCGAACCGGTCGCCCTGCACGACGAGGGCGGTGTCCTCGTCGATGCCGATGCCGAGCAGATCCGGGCGCGCGCGAATCACCTCGATCAGGTCGAACTGGCGGTTGCGCCGCAGCAGGTGCTGATCGACCCCGACGCCCCGCAGCAGCCCGAACCCTTCCTCGTGATCGCCCATCATGATCGTGTTGGCCCGCGTATCGCCGCGCACCAGGTACGAGCCCAGGATGGTCGCCCCCGCGGAGGACCCACCGATGACGCCGCCGCGGTCGAGCACCTCGTGGAGCGCCTCGTGCACCTTCGTGTCCAGGTACGCGTCGGCGAGCCGCCACTGGCGCCCGCCGCCGAACCAGACGCCGCGGGCGCGGCGCAAGGGTTCGACGAACGCTTCCGTGTTCGCGGTATCGCGGTCCGTGGTGTGCAGAATCGCGAGCCGGGTCGCCCCGGACGCCCGAAACGCCTCGGCGCCCCGCCACGTCCGGTCGTACGACTCCGCTCCGCCTGCCGTGGGGATGAGCACGATCGGGGCGTCCGGGCCGCCGGCGAGATCCAGGAAGCGCTCGACGATGGCCGCATCCTGCATGCTCCCGCCCACGAGCACGAGCGATCCCCTCGCGGGCCCGACCTCCTGTGCAGCAAGGGGCGACGAGAAGACGAGCGGGCCTACGAGGATCAGCCAGAGAATCGACCGGGGCGCCATTCGTCCCATCAGCGGCCGCCTCCGGCTGGGAACAGCTCCAGCAACGACAGCGGGTCCACGCGGGCGTCGTTCAGGCGCACGGTCCAATGGAGGTGCGCGCCCGTGACGCGGCCGGTCGCGCCGACCTTGCCGACCACCATGCCCTTGCGCACGCGGTCTCCCTCGGCGACATCGATCGCGGACAGGTGCGCGAAGTAGGAGTAGAGACCCCAGCCGTGGTCGATTATCACGACGTTGCCCGAGAAATAGAGATCGGTGGCAAGAACCACGACACCGTCGTTGGGCGCCGCGATCGGCGTGCCCGTCCCGGACAGGAAGTCCGCGCCGCTGTGCGGGCTCCGGGGCTGGCCGTTGAAGACGCTGCGTCGCCCGAAGGCGCTGTTCGCACGCCCCGGGACCGGGCGCAGGAACCCGCCGCGCCAGTAGCGCACGGCGGTGGAGACCGGAAAGAGCGCCGCCTGCAGGTCCCTCTCGCGCAGGATCCGCTCGATGACCTCGGGGGGCGGATCGACGTAGCGCGGCTCGACGCGCAACCTGCGGGTCGCGAACTGCTTGGGCTCGACCGCGAGCGTGTAGTCGGTCTCGGCCAGCGAACCGTCGACGGCCGTCGCCCGAACGGCGACCGTGTGCTCTCCCGGCTCTACCTCGAGATCGATCCCGACGAGCGCCGACCAGACGTTGGCCGGCCCGGCCGGGAAGAACCGCAACTTGGCGCCGAACGCGGTGGCGCCGAGCGCCGCCGGCGCCTCGGAGGTCCGGACGTTGAGTACGACGATCTCCCCCGGGTGCAGGGCGCGCGCCCGATGGGTGACGTTGACGATCAGATCGGCGGCGCCCTGGCCGGAGGACGCGGCCGAAACGCCCGTCAGCAACGCCGTGACGATGGCGCACACGCACGCCGCCGTCGCGCGAACCCGACGTCGGGCCGCTGGATCCGGACGCCTGGCCGACCTTCTTGCAACGCGGGATTTCACCACGCCTCCTATCCGAAGAGCGTCACGCCGAACACGCGGGCCAGGATGACGACGGCGGTCAGGCCGGTGAACACGACGAGGCTGAACCACGCGAAGGCGCGCACCGCCGGCGAGGGATAGAAGGCGGTGTCGTTCTTCGGAATCACCGTCACGCAGTAGTACAGGTTCAGGAAGAAGATCACCGGCGCGATGAAGAATGCGAGCGCCGACGAGACCAGCACCAGGAACACCGGCCGCGGCAGGCCGGCGAGGATGAGCACGGCCGCTATCAGCGAGTAGAACATCGTGATGCGGTAGATGTTGTACTCGGAGGCCGCGGTCCGCCGGTGGTCGTCGGTCAACTGGTCGGCGGCGATGCCGGGCAAGGCCGCCGTGGCGCGGAACAGGTTCCGGCAGCAGGCCGCGACCACCCGCGGCCAGCCGTCGAAGTAGTTGAACGCGGTGGAGAAGGTCGCCGCGAACGCGCCCAGCAGGAAGATCAGCATCATGCCCGGTCCGATGCTGTCGGTGAAGATGCGCGCGATCTCGCCGATGACCGCGTTCCCCGCCACCTCGGCCGGGTAGAGCCAGACCGCGGCCAGCAACAGGAAGATGACGGCGAGCAGGAACGACACGACGTGACCGAGCGTGAAGTCCCAGAGCCCGATGCGGAACCAGCGCCGGCAGTATTCCTGCGCATGCTCGGGCAGCTTCGAGACGTCTACCGCCAGGTCCGTGCTGGGCGAGCCGCCGAACGGATCGAACCGCTTCGCCAGCCCGTCCCGCTCGAGCTGCTCGCGGATGCGCCCCATGCCGACGCGCTTCGCCTTGCCCCACTCCGAGGCCTGCAGCGACACGTCGATGCCGGTGGGCAGGAGCCCCAGGAACGCGGCGATGACGAGCCACGAGCCGACCGGCGTCTCGAAGACGAAGAACCGACCCATCGCGGACATCGGCGCCGGCTCGAAGAGGTAGACGCCGACCGTCGACACGAACAGCAGTCCGGCCAGCACCTTGGTGGACAGCTCCACGGCGGCGTAGCGCCCGTAGAGGATGATGCCGACCGAGAGGGCCCCGAGCCCGAGCCCGTACAGCCACGCCGGCAGGCCGAGGCCGAGGTACTCGGAAAAGACGTAGAACAGGACCGCGGCGGCGGCGGCCAGACGTCCCGCCTGACCGAGCGCGCACTGGACGATCGTGGTGATCAGGACGTACCAGACCGGCCACTTGCCGGGGGCGGTGGTATACGCGTCGAGCATGCTCCGGCCGGTCGCGTTGGTGAACCGGAACGCCATCTCGAAGCCGTAGTACTTGAAGATGTAGGCCACCGGAATGCACCAGAGCAGTGCGTATTCGAAACGCCCGCCGGCCACCGGCGCGGTGACCAGGTGGCTGGTGCCGATCCCGGTCATCATCAGGATCAACCCCGGCCCGAAGTGGCGCAGGAGGCCGCGCGCGCCGGTGTCGGGCAGCGGAAGCCGACTCAGACTCTCGGACGCCGCGGACCCGGATCGCGCGGAAGCGGACGGCTGGTCGTTCGGCATGGCGGCAATCGTATCAGACCGCCCGCGGGCCCCTGGTCCGCGTCGTGTGCGGGCGCCGTCCCCGCGGCGCAGGCGCCGGGTCCCCTACGTGGAAGGCGAACCGGGGAGCGGGGACTGGTACAGCGCCCTGCCCACGAAGAACGGACCCATCTGCTGGATGAACTCCGAGGTCTGCCGGGTGGCGCGCATGTCCTTGACCAGCCGCGACAGCGGGTACAGCTCCGGCCCGATGAGACCGATCACGAACTCGTTGTCGTCGCGGTCGAGCCCGTGGCACTCGAGCCGCACGTCCACCGCGTAGCCCGCCTCGCCGTAGCGGCGCCCCAGCATGCCGTGCTCCATCAGGATGCGCCCCTGCTCCGCACGGGGAAGCTGATTGAAGGCGCCGATGCGCCGCAACGGATACCAGACGGCCCAGGGGTGGTCCGGACTCAACACGTTGCGGGGAACCTTGCGCAGCAGGAAGTCCTCGAGGTCGGCCTCGCGCCCGGAAGAATACGTACGGCCGATCATGGTCATCTCCGGCCGCCGCGTCAGGCTGCGGAAGCACACGCCGGTGAGCAGGCTGCGCCCCGCCTCGGCGAAGCACGCCGGATCCTCGCTCATCAGCACGACCCCGAGGCCGCGCGGGTCGTTCAGATCGGCATAGACGGCGGCGTCGAGACCGCTCCGCCGCACCGCGTCGACGACCCCGTCCGGCGGCGGGCAGTCGGTGAACACGTGGAGCTGCACGAACAGCCGGCGGGTGGAGGTCTGCGGCACGCCGCGGACCGGCGCGCCATGCTCCCGCAGGTCCGGGGCGCCCTCGTCGTGATCGCCGCCGCGCGCCGCAACGCCGGGGGGCGGGCCGGCTGCGGCCGGCCGACCGGCAGGGGCGGGCGCCGGATCGAGTGTCGTCGGGTCGGACATCGCAGCGATTCTATACTGACCGTTCGAACGGACTCGCCGCATCCCGCATCGCGGCCCGGAAGCATCCGCCGCGACCGCCGCGGCGTAGCATGACCGAATGACGCGGCCCCATCTGATCGCGATCGCCGGGGCCTCCGGGAGCGGCAAGACGACCCTGGCGCAACGTCTCGCCGCGGCCCTCGGACCGCCCGACGCGGTGGTGCTTCCGCTCGACGCCTACTACCGGGATCGCCCGGAGGCAACCGCCGCGGAGCTGGAAACCGCCAACTACGACGCGCCCCAGGCCGTCGACGCGGCCCTGCTCGAGGCGCACGTGCGGCAGCTTCGCGCCGGACGCGCCGTCGAGCGGCCGACCTACGATTTCCGCATCCACCGGCGCACGACGGCCACGTGGACGGTGCGGCCCGGCTGCTGCGTGATAGTGGAGGGGATTCTCGCCCTCTACTGGCCCACGCTGCGGCGCCTGTACGATACGAGCGTCTTCATGCGCATCGGGGAGGCCGCCGCGCTGGCGCGGCGGGTGGCGCGCGACTGCGAATCCCGCGGGCGCAGCCCGGCGTCCGTACGGCAGCAGTGGGAGAGGACCGTCTGGCCGATGTACCGGCGCCACGTCGAACCCACGGCGCGCTTCGCGGACGTCGTGGTCGACGGCGCCGCACCGATCGCGGCGAGCCTGGCCGCCGTACTCGCCCACGTACGCCCCCGCGGAAGCAAGAACCCCCGCACCACCGGCCGTCAGCTCGGCTGAAGTCCGGCGCCGGGCGCCGTTGCGGGTGGGAAGGCGACCCGCTCGCGCTCGATGACGTGGGCGAGCTGCCCGACGGCGCTGACGATGAGCCGTTCCCGGACCGGATCCGGGGCCGTCGAAGCCGCCGCGAAGAGCTCGACCACGGCGACCACCCGGCCCGCCGACGAAACCGGGACCGCGCAGATCGATCGGATGTCGCCGAGGGCATCGCGGCGCGCGTCGGACAGCCGCGGATCGACGGTCAGGTTCGCTATCCAGGTCGCCGCCGCGGAGGCGACGGCGCGCCGCAGCACCTGATCGTCCGCATCGTCGCAGCAGGCGTCTATCGCGGAGCGGGTCGCGAGGGGTGCGACCTGTTCGCTCGCAACGTGCCACACGCCCGTCGAGACCAGCGCGCCGCTGCCGTCGGCCGAGGCGAGATAGGCAGTACCGGCGTCCCATCCCCCCGACTCGGCCAGCAACCGCGTCAAGTCGCGGACGGCCTGGTGGAACGACACCGCCTCGCGGCCGACGGCCATGGCTTCCTGGAGCATCCGCAGCGCCGCCGCCGGCGCGGTCGCCGAGGGCGCGGCAGCGGCGGCGCCGACCGCGGCGGCACGGGCGGCGGTGACGTCGGTGTAGACGAGCAAGGTCTCTCCCTGCTCGGTGGGCCGCATGCGGATTTCGATCCAGCGGTCGTCCGGCGTGCGCCGCGTCTCGGTCGACGCCTCGGCGCGACCGGCGAGCCGCTTCTCGATCCAGCCCTCGATCTCCTCCTCGGGCACGATCACCACCGCCCGGGTGGCGGTGTAGCGCACGAGATCCTCGAACTCGAGACCGGGCTTCAGGGTCACCTCGGGATAGAACTCCCGAAAACGGGCGTTGCATGCGACGAGCCGGCCGCCGGAATCCCAGACCGCGAGCCCCGCGCCGTCGCTCTCGAGCAGCGCCGCGAGCCGCGCACGGGCCCTGTCGTGACTGGCCCGGACGGCCCGCAGCCGCCATACCAGGCCCGCGAGAAGGACGACGAGCAGGCCGATGAGAACACCGGCTGCGCCCAGCAGGGTCACGGAGCGATCTTACCGGCAGCCCGCCGCATACCGGACGCGCGCTCCCGAACCGCCGGAGGCGAGACGCCGCGAAGATCTTGACAGCCCGCCCGAGCCGTCGTAGGTTGAGGGTCGGCTGCAGGCCGAGGACAGATGCGACTTGTGCACTTCAGCTTCGCGGTGGCTTTCGGGATGGGCCTTGCCGTTCCGGCGGCCACCGGGGCGCAGGAACCGGAAGCGCCGAGCGCCGTGGAGACGGTGGACGCAAGCAGGTTGCCCGTGTCGCTCGAGCGCATCAAGCGCCGGATGGCGGCGGTCGAGCACACGCGGGAAGGACGCCGCGGCCTCCTCGATCTGAACTTCTACGTCGACGTCTACGCGCGCGCGCCGGCCATCGAGCTCCTGCGGGACTTCGATCTGGACAGCGAGAACGTCTCGTACGGCTCACCCACCCACCGCGAGATGCTCGAGGCCGCGACGCCGCGCGAGTGGCGCCCCCGCGCCATCAGCACGGGCAACCTCTTCGGCTGGCGCTGACCCGGTCGTCCCCACCGCACCCGCCACCCGGATCCAGGGCGTCGTCGAGCCAGCGCGACCCGATGGAGTCTCCTCACGCGTCGCAGGTCCAATGCCGTAGCGGCACCGAAACAAGCAGATAGCGTCGGCGCAGGGCGACGACGTGGTTCGAGTACTCCTGCCTCGGGATCTCCCCGCGCACCTGCCGCGCGCGGAGCCGCCGCAACTCGAAACGGTACAGATCGCTCACGAACTCGTGCACGAGCTCCGGGCGGGTGGATGGCGTCGGGCGGACGCCGTGGGCCGCGAGGGCCTCGAGCACCTGAGGCCGGTAGCGATAGCGCACGCCCACCCCGCCGAGCCTGCCTTGCGTTGGCCGATCCGTTCCCGGCGCACCTATGCCGGCTGCGCCTCGACGGACTCGACCCCGTAGGCCCCGAACCACGACGTCGCGCCGCGCAACGCGTCGTTCACGTTGCCGATGTTGCGCACGCCCTCGGTGTCGAGCCATGCGCGGAACGCTTCGCCGCCCTGCGTGGCGTACACCGGAATGCCCTCCTTCCAGGTCGCCCGGCCGCACAGAACGCCGGCGAACTCGACGCCCGACTCGGTGGCCAGCTCCAGCGACTCGGTGAACTCGGCGTTGCTCACCCCGGCCGAGAGGTAGATGAAAGGCTTCTGCGCCACGGCGGCGGCCTGGCGGAAGGAGTGAATCGCCTCCTCCTTGGTGCAGACCCGCGTTCCCTGGAAGCTGCGGGTCCCCTCTACGAACTTCATGTTGACCGGGATCTCCACCTTCATCACGTCGACGCCGTAGCGGTCCTTGGAGAACTCGGCCATGCTCCCGGCCACGACGTCCGGCTTGCGCTGCGCGAACGCGGGTCCCTTCTCGTCGCCGCCCTCGTGGTCGTAGCCGACGAATTCCAGGAAGAAGGGGATGTCGTTCGTGCGGCACTCGTCGCCGATGCGCTCGATGAACGCGTGCTTCTCGTGGTTGACGGCCGCCGTGTCGTAGGGCGTGTAGTAGATGAGCACCTTGACGCAGTCCGCCCCCGCCTCCTTCAAGCGGCGGACGGACCAGTGCGGGAGGAGGTCGGGAAGCCGCCCGGGGCGGGTGTTGTCGTAGCCGCTCTCTTCGTAGGCGAGCAGGAGGCCGGCGTTGTCGCTGCGTTGCTTCGACGCCTCGATGCCCCACTGCGGATCGAGCAGGATCGCCGAGGCGTGGGGGGTCAGCGCCGCGGTCACGATCGACTTGAACTCCTCGAGCATCGCATCCGTCGCGTCGCCGCCGGCGGCCTTGCCGAGCGCCTTCTTCAGCGACCCGCGCTGATCCATCGCGGCCGCCGCAATCGTGCCCGTCCCGGTGGACACCGCCTTCATCCCGGCGAGCTTTCCTGGTGTGATCTTCACGTCGGCTCCACTCCCTCCACGGGCAGGCGGCTGCCTCCCCGTATTAGCAACACTCATATACGGCGCCTGATATTATACTGGAAACTCATATCGCTCCGGCACCGGAACCAGGAGGTAGAACGCCGTGCATTCGACGAAGAAACGCCGCGGCACCGTCGGAATCGCCTGCCTCTGCTGGCTTTTCGCCGCTGGCGCTCTCGCGCAGGAACGGGATTCCCCGGCCGGCCTCCGGCTTCCGCCCCCGACCTTTCCCGGCGCCGCGGCGGAGATGCACGCCGGCCGGCCCGCCGAGGCGCTGGCGAGCCTCGAGCGGAGCGCCCGGACCTCCGGCACCGCTCCTCCCGCCCTGGAGCACACGATCCTGCGCGCCACGCTGCTCGCCGCCGCCGGTCGGGGCGCGGAAGCCGAGTCGGCCTGGCAATCGGTAATCGAGCGCGCCGTCTTCATGCGCACCTTCGCCCGGCGCGCCATCGTCGAGAGCGCCGCCGGCCGGGGAGCGCCGGCGGACGCAGAGCCGTTTCTCGCCGAGCTCACGCGCGGCGATCCCGTACGCCATCGGGATCTGGTCCTGCGCGTGGCGGAAGCGTATCTGACCACCGGTGCGCCGCTGCGGGCGGCGGCGCGCTACCGGGAGGTGCTCGCCGCGACCGGCGCCGGCGCGGCCGCCGACGCCGCCCGCCTTGGCCTCGCCGCCGCGCTCGAAGCCGCCGGAGACGGCGCCCGGGCCCTGGCGACTCTGCGCGAGGCGCAACTTCGTCATCGCACCTCCGATGCGTTCGTCGCAGGGCGCCGCGAGGCCCGGCGGTTGGCGCGCGCCCGCGGCGAGACGTTGTCACCGTTCACCGAGACGGAGTACCGGGGTCTGGTACGCCGGCTCCGCAGCGCCTCCCGCTTCGAGCCCGCACTCGCGCTGCTCGACGAATGGGCCGCGGCGTTCCCCGGTCGGGCTTCGCAGGCACGTATCGCCGCGGAACGGATCGAGACGCTGTACGCCCAGCGCGACAACGAAACCGCAGTCGCAGCCTGCGCCGCGTTCCGCAACCGCTTCCCGTCCAGTCCCCTGGTCCCCGCCGTCCGCCTGACCGAATTCCGCCTCGCCGTACGTATGGGCGACATGGACCGCGCCCGCCGTCTCGGCGCCGACCTCTGGGAGGGACGCGTCTCCGGCGCCACTCCCGAGCAGCGGCGCGGCGCCGGAGTACTCCTTGCCGCCGTCCTCGTGGCGACGGGGGACGTCGAGGGCGGCCTGGCGCTCTTTCCCGGCCTGTTCGAGACCGCGCCCACGCCCGACGATCAGCGCGCGATCCTCTGGCGGGCCGGCGTTGCGGCGGTGCGAACCGGACAGTACGACCGCGCGCTGACCAATCTCCGCGGGCTCATCGAGCGGGAACCGGGCGGACAGCTCGCCCTGGCGGCGCAGTACTGGCTGGGCGTCGCCCACGAGCGGAGCGGCGATCGGGCAGCCGCCGCGCGTGTGTTCGAGCCGCTCGCTCTGCGCTACCCCTACCACTACTACGGCCTGACCGCGCGGCAGCGGCTGGTGGAGATCCGCGGTGCGCCCGACGGCGGCCTGGCCGCCCCCGCCCCCCTTGATTTCCCGACCCTGGCGCTGCGCCCCGCGTCACGCGAGCGGGCGGAGTTCCGTGCCGCCATGGTGCTGGCCCGCGCCGGCCTCGTCGACGACGCGGCGTGGTACCTGCGCCGCCTGCTGGACCGCAGCCGGGGAGACCGGGGCCTGGCCCTGCTCGCGGCCCGCGCATCTTCGCAGGCCGGCGACCACGCGAGCGCCGCGCGGGTGCTCTTCAACCACTTCACGGCGTACTTCAACCGGCCGGCACGCGCACTGCCGGAGGACTTCCTGAGGATGGCGTATCCGCGGCCCTTCTGGGACACGGTCGTAGAAGCGGCCCGTGTCCACGACGCGGATCCGTTGCTGCTGGTTTCGCTGATGCGGAGCGAGTCGCGCTTCGATCCCGCCGCCCGCTCGGCCGTCGGGGCCGTCGGACTGCTGCAGATCATGCCGTACACGGCCGAGGCCCTCGCCGAGCGGGCCGGCGTCGGCGACATCCTGGCCGGCGGCTTGGACGATGCGACCCTGGCCGAACCCCGCGTCAACATCGCCATCGCGGCGCGCCTGAACGCAGACCTGCTGGAGCTGTTCGACGCGGCCCGGCTGCCGGTGATCGCCTCCTACAATGCGGGCGAGGACCGTGCCGGTGAATGGTGGAGCGCCGCGCGCGGGCGGCGCGACGATTTCTTCGTCGACAGCATTCCCTACACGGAGACACGCAACTTCACGCGCGGGGTACTGGCCAACTACGCGGCCTACGAGCGGATCTACGGCGCACGGTAGTTGACCGGCAGACCCCTGCCGCGTACAGTAATTCTGTACGTTCAGAAGGATACAGGATGATCCGCGAGACGAGCTACAGTCAGGCGCGCCAGCGCCTCGCCATGCTCATGGACCAGGTAACCGACAGCCGCGAACCCGTGCTGATCCGCAGACGCGGCAAGGAAGCCGTCGCACTCGTCGCCGCGGAGGAATTGGCGGGCTGGATCGAAACGGCGTACCTACTGCGCTCACCGGAAAACGCGCGGCGTCTCCGAGAAGCGAGCGACCGCGCCGACGCCGGTGAGGGAGAACGGCTCGGCGTCGACCTGCTCCGCAAGCGCTTCGGACTCGACGACCGGTGAGCGACCGGCGGGCGCGGGAGGCCGTCATGGATCGCAACTTCCTCCAGGACCTCGAGTACTGGACGCGGACCAACCGCCGCGTGGCCATCCGCGTACTCGCGCTCGTCGAAG
>WTGR01000560.1 GCA_011523485.1 Acidobacteriota bacterium | reverse complement strand
GCTCGTCGGCGCCACCTCGACCGGCGGCGGCGCCCTGCTGACGCCGGCGCTGATTCTGTTCGCCCGTGTGCCCCCTTCGATCGCCATCGGGTCCGATGTGCTCATCGCCAGTGGCATGAAGCTGTTCGGTGGCGGATTCTACGTCTTGCGTCGCGAGGTGCACTGGTCGACCGTCGGACGCCTGGCCGCCGGATCGATCCCGGGTGCGCTGGTCGGGATGGCGATCCTCAACCGCATGCCGCTCGACCGGTTGGAGACCTGGCTGACCCACGCGCTGGGTGTCGTGCTCGCGGCCGCCGGCGCGGCGCTCCTGCTGCGCGTGACCCTGGCCGGCCGGCCGCGGCCGACCGGGACGCCGGCCACGGCGGTGACGGTCGGCCTCGGCTTCGTGACCGGCGCCCTGGTGAGCATGACCAGCGTCGGCAGCGGCTCGCTGCTTCTCTGCGTGCTGGCGCTCGGGTACCCGTTGCGGGCGCGAGAGACCGTTGGAACCGATCTGGTCCATGCCCTCGCGCTCTCGGCCGTGGCGACGCTGGGGCACGCGAGCGCGGGGCGGGTAGACGTAGCGCTGGCCGGGACGGTGCTTGCCGGCGCCATACCGGGCGTGCTGACCGGGGCGCGGCTGGCGACCGTAATCGAGGAGCGGTCGTTGCGCGCCGCCCTGGCCGTCGTGCTCGTCGCCATCGGCGTCCCGTTGGCCTTGTTTGGAATGTAGCCGGGCTTCGCATCGCCCGAGAAGAAGGAGACGCCTCGTGACCGTCGACGTCGGCCTGGGCCGGACTCCGGATCGGTTGGAAGCAGAACTCGCAGGCTGCGCTGCGGAACTCGAGGGCCGGCCCGCCGCCGACGTGCTGCGCTGGGCGGTGGAACGCTACGCCGACCGGCTGACGTTGGCCACCGGGTTCGGACCCGAGGGCTGCGTGCTGATCGACCTGATCGGGCGCCAGCGGCTGCCCATCGATCTGTTCACCCTCGACACCGGCCTGTTCTTCAAGGAGACCTACGCCCTGTGGCGCGGCCTGGAGAAGCAGTACGACATCGAGATCCGCCGTGTCTCACCGGAGCTGGCCCTGGAAGAGCAGGCGCTCGCGCACGGCGAGCGCCTGTGGGAACGGGCGCCCGACCGTTGCTGCGCGATCCGCAAGGTGGCGCCGCTCGCTGCCGAGCTGGCCCGCTTCGACGCCTGGATCACCGCCATCCGGCGCGACCAGACGCCGCAGCGCGCCGGCGCGCGCGCCGTCGAGTGGGATCCGAAGTTCGGATTGGCGAAGATCAATCCGCTGATCGGCTGGACGAAGCACGACGTCTGGCGCCACATCCTGGAACACGACGTGCCGTACAATCCGCTGCACGATCTGGGCTTCCCGAGCATCGGCTGCCGCCCCTGCACGAGCCCGGTCCGGCCCGGAGAGGACGACCGCGCGGGCCGCTGGCGAGGAAGCGTGAAGACGGAGTGCGGGCTGCACGGCCCGGCCGCGGCCGCGCGCTGAGGAACGACCCGCGCAACAGGAGTGATGGCAGGCAGAATGCGCCTCTACCCCGCCTTTCTGAAGCTCGACGGCCGCCGGGTGGTAGTGGTCGGGGCCGGCCCCGTCGCGGCGTCGAAGCTGCGCGGGCTGCTCGACGCGGGGGCCGACGTCACCGTCGTCGCGCCGGCGTGGGTCGCCGAGGCGGAAGCGGAAGCAGCGAACGTGACTCGGGTCGAGCGCGAGTTCCGGCCGTCCGACCTCGACGGCGCGTGGCTGGTCGTGGCGGCGGCGACGCCGGCGGTAAACCGCGAGGTGGCGCTGGCGGCCGAGGCGCGGCGCGTGTTCGTCAACGCAGTGGACGATCCGCCCAACGCCAGCCTTTACTTGGGCGGCGTCGTGCGCCGCGCGGGCGTGACCTTCGCCATCTCGACCGACGGGCGCGCCCCGGCCCTGGCCGGGTTGCTGCGCGAGGGGCTCGACGCGGTTCTGCCGGCCGAGGAGCTCGAGCGCTGGCTGTCCGAGGCCGTGCGGATGCGCGAGCGGTGGCGGGGCGGACGGGTACCCATGGAAGCGCGGCGCCCGGAGCTGCTGGAAGCGCTCGTCAGGCTCTATTCCGGCGCTCGGGACGACTGCAAGGCGGTGGATGCCGTGACGCCTGGAACATCGACGTCATGACGATCGGAGATGGATTGCCGGCGGCGCCCAGCGGCAGGCTCGGATTCGTGTCGCTCGTCGGGGCCGGTCCCGGAGACCCGGAGCTGCTGACGCTGAAAGCGGCGCGGCGCCTCGCCGAGGCGGACCTGCTGCTGTACGACGGGCTGGTTCCGGCGGACGTCACGGCCCTGGCGACGCGGGCGCAGCACTTTTCCGTCAGCAAGCGGGCCGGACGGCCCTCGGTGGACCAGGACACGATCCACCAGGTGATGATCCGCGGCGCGCGGCGCGGCAAGCGCGTGGTGCGGCTGAAGAACGGCGACCCGTTTCTGCTCGGGCGGGGTGGCGAGGAGGCGCTGGCGCTGCGGGCGGCCGGCATTCCCTTCGAGGTGATTCCCGGCGTCACGGCCGCGGTCGCGGCGCCTGCGCTGGCGGGCATTCCGGTGACGCACCGGGGACTCGCGGCCGGGTTCACGGTGGTGTCCGGCCATGCGGCTGAAGCCTTCGAGCCCATCCTGGGCGCGGTGGCGCCCGGATCGATGACGGTGATCGTCCTGATGGGCCTGCGGAATCGAGCGCGCATCGCCGCGACGCTGCTCGACCGCGGCTGGGACGCGCATACGCCGGCAGCGGTCGCGCTGGCCGCTTCGACGCCCCGGATGCGCCTGTGGACCGGACGGCTCGGCGAGCTCGGAACCGCCCGGTTGGACGCCCCGGCAGACGTACCCGGCACCATCGTGGTCGGCGAGGTGGCGAACCTGAGCGCGCTCATCGGCGGGACACGGACGCCGGCAGGAACCGCCGGCGCCGGCGCGCGGCGGACTCCGGACAGCCTGCGCGAGCAGGCAAGGAATGTGTGACATGACCTGGAAGGAAGCACTCGCCGACCGTATTCCGGCCGAGCTGGCGGCCGAGATAGACACCTTCGAGCGCCAGATCGCCCTCCGGCGGCAGGACAAGATCGACGAGAAGGTGTTCGCCGAGACGCGCCTGCGCCGCGGCGTCTACGGGCAGCGCTACGACAACGGACAGCGCAACGACGGCACCGGCCCGAAGACGCTGCCCTATCCGTCGAACGGCCTGACCAAGGGGCCGGAGACGGTCTGGGACGCGCCCGGGATGCAGCGGATCAAGATCCCGATGGGCCGGCTGACGCCCGACCAGATGGACACGCTCGCGGACCTCGCCGAGGAGTACAGCGACGGCGTCTGCCACGTGACGACGCGCCAGGACATCCAGCTCCACTTCGTCCATCTCGACGATACGCCGGACCTGATGCGCCGCCTCGCCGCCGTCGGCATCACGACGCGGGAGGCGTGCGGCAACACCGTCCGCAACGTCACCGCCTGCCCGCTGGCCGGGGTCTGCCGCGACGAGACCTTCGACGTCACCCCGCACGCGGAGGCGTGCATGCGCTTCCTGCTCGGGCACCCGGACGCACAGGACTTCGGACGCAAGTTCAAGGTCGCGTTCTCGGGCTGCCGCGAGCACGCCTGCGGGCTCGTCTCGATGCACGATCTGGGCCTGATCGCGGTCACCCGGCACGAGAACGGCGTCGAGCGGCACGGCTTCGAGACCTATGTCGGGGGAGGTCTCGGCGCGGTGCCGCACCAGGCCCGGCTGTTCGACGAGTTCCTGCCGGTCGAGGAGCTGCTGCCGATCGCGCAGGCCATCTCGCGTGTCTTCGCCCGGCTCGGCGAGAAGCGCAACCGGGCCCGCGCGCGCATCAAGTTCCTGGTGGCGCACCTGGGGCTCGACGAGTTCAGGCGGCTCGTCCTCGAAGAGCGCGCCGCCCTGCCCGACGACCCGCGCTGGACCGCGCACCTCTCCGGCGCGCCGCCGGAAGCCGAGCGACCGCTCCGGCCCGCCGCGGCGGCCGGCGGCGGCGGGTCGAACGGCTTCGCGGGCTGGGCGCGGACCAACGTCTACCGCCAGCGCCAGACCGGTTACGCGACGGTCACCGTCGCGTTGCCGCTCGGCGACCTGACCGCCCACCAGATGCGGCGTCTGGCCGCCCTCGCCAGACGGTACGTCGGCGGCGCGGTGCGGGCGACGGTCGAGCAGAACATCGTCCTGCGCTGGGTCAGCGAGGCCGACCTGCCCGCCCTCTATCGCGAGCTGTCGGCCGTCGGGCTCGGCGGGGCGGGGGCCGGGACCCTCGCCGACATCACCGCCTGCCCCGGCACCGACACCTGCAAGCTCGGCATCGCTTCGTCGCGCGGACTGGCGGCCGAGCTCACGTCGCGGCTCTCCGAGCGGGCCGCCGCTGGAGCCTTCGACCCCGCCGTCGAAGGGCTGCGCATCAAGACGAGCGGCTGCTTCAACTCGTGCGGCCAGCATCACATCGCCGACCTCGGGTTCTACGGGGTCAGCCGCAACATCGGCGGCTACGCGGTGCCCCACTTCCAGGTGGTGCTCGGCGGCAAGTGGCTCGACAACGCCGGCGCCTACGGCCTCGCGTCCGGCGCGGTGCCGTCGAAACGCATTCCCGAGGTCGTCGAGCGCATCACCGGACGGTTCGTCGCCGAACGCCGCGAGGACGAGTCGTTCCAGGACTACACGCGCCGCATCGGCAAGCGCGCCCTGCGCGAGATGTTCGCCGACCTGGCCGCCGTCCCGTCCCACGACGACGACCCGTCGTTCTACTCCGACTGGGGCGATCCGCGCGAGTTCACCCTCGGCGACATGGGTGTCGGCGAATGCGCGGGCGAGGTCGTGTCGCTGACCGAGTTCGACCTCGCCGCGGCCGAGGCGCGCATCTTCGAGGCGCAGTCGCGGCTGGAGGAGCAGGCTGTCGCACAGGCCGACGAGCTGGCCTACGGTGCGATGCTGCTCGGCGCGCGGGGACTGATCAAGTCCGAGTTCATCGACATCGGCGACGATGCGGACGCCATCGTCCGCGAGTTCCGGACGCGGTTCTTCGATACGCAGGTCTTCTTCGACAAGTACGCGGGAGGCAAGTTCGCCATGTACCTGTTCCGCCGGCACGAGTCGGGCCCGCGGCTCGCCCCCGATGCCGTGCACCACCTGATCGAGGAGGCGCAGCTCTTCCTCGAGGCCTGCCACGCGTGCCAGGCGCGGCTCGCGGCGCGGCCGGCGGCCGGGATGCCGGCCGCCACCGAGGGGCGGGCGTAGGAGATGGGATTCGACGCCGCGGCGCTGCAGCGCTTCAGTCTGAAGATCTTCGCGGAGCCCGCGTCGGCGGGCGCGCCGAGCACGATCATTCCAGTCTTCCACACGTGGATACAGGAGCACGCCGTACCGGGACTCCTGATCGACGTCGCCGACTACACGCACCTCGTCGACGGCCCGAGCGTGCTGCTCGCGGCGCACGAGGCCAACTACGCGCTCGACGAGACGGGCGGACGGGCGGGCCTGTCGTACACCCGCAAGCAACCGCTCGAAGGCGCGTTCGGAGACCGTCTGGCGGTCGCGGCGGCCGCGCTGATCACCGCGGCCCGGCGCCTGGAGCAGGACACCGCGCGCATGACCGGCGGCGGCATCACGTTCACGGGCAACGAGATCGAGTTCGCGTCCAACGACCGCCTGGTCGCGCCGCGCACCCCCGATACCGAGTCCGCGCTACGGGAGGAGCTGGCGGCGTTCGGGGGCCGCCTGTTCGGAGACGCTGACGTCGAGGTGCAACCGCTGGACGATCCGGCCCGCCTCGGCTTCTCGCTGAAGACGGCCGAGACCGTCGCGCTCGACACGCTGCTGTCCAGGTTGCAGTGAAGGCTGGCGCCCGCCACGGGCGGCGACGAGCGAAGCCCCCGCAGGGAAAGACGATGCTGTCCAGCTTCACGATCGAGAACTTCAAGAGCTACCGCGAAGCTACGTTGAAGCTCGCGCCGCTGACGGTCCTGATCGGTGCGAACGCGTCAGGCAAGAGCAACGCGATCGAGGCGCTGCGCCTGCTGTCGAGGATTGCGGCGGGCAACAGGCTTGGAGCACTTCGCTACGCATCGCAGGACGAAGACCGCGCAATTCGGGGAAAAGTGAGCGAACTCGGGTTCCGAGGTCAGCGTGCCTTTTCGCTTTCCTGCACGACGACGGCAGCCGACTGGAATCGGTACTCCATCAAGCTGGACGTAGGGAACGACGATGAGCTCCATATCTCGGACGAGCGCGTCACAGGACCTTCCTCCACCGTGCCGCTCTTTGAGGTCGTTACTCCGTCGACGGGAGCCCTGGGTGATATGTTCGTCGCGTACAACAACTTCGCCCGCGGCGGCAAGAAGCCACAGATTACCTGCAGCGACCAGATGACGGTGCTGTGGCAACTCGTCAGCCCGGCGCGGTTCTATCGCGGTCACGCGAAGGCGGTGGAGACGATACCAGCCACCACCCATCGGATTCACCGGCAACTCTCCACCATTACGCCACTCGACCCGAGACCGTCGTTGATGCGAGGCTACAGCTTCAAGAGTGAGCAGAACCTGACCGAGAGCGGCAGGAATCTGTCGGGCGTCCTCTACAATCTCTGCGAGACTTCGGAAGTCAAGGACGAGTTGCGGGGGTTCATCCGAGCGCTACCTGAACAGGACATCAAGGAGATCCACTTCATAGAGACCCCGCGCGGCGAGGTCATGGTTACGCTGTCCGAGACGTTCGGAGGAGGCAGCAGAGAGTACGATGCCACGCTCCTTTCCGATGGAACGCTGCGCGTCCTCGCGAATCGCGGCCGCGATTCTGTCGGCCCCTCCGGGCCTCGTCGTGATCGAGGAGATCGACAACGGCGTGCACCCCAGTCGCGCGGCTCAACTGTTGAATCAGGTGTCCCGCATCGCGAAAGCGAGGAATCTGCGTGTGCTCATCAGCAGCCACAACCCCGCCTTGTTGGACGCCCTTCCAGACGACGCTGTGCCCCATGTTGTCTTCTGCTACCGAGATCCTGCGGACGGCTCGAGCCGGCTGATTCGTTTGTCGG
>WTGR01000525.1 GCA_011523485.1 Acidobacteriota bacterium | reverse complement strand
CCAGTGCGAGGGCGGTGAACGGCGTCTGCGAGGCGGGGCGAATGACGACCGGGCAGCCCCCCGCCAGCGCCGGGGCGCACTTGCGGGTGATCATCGCGGCCGGGAAGTTCCACGGCGTGATGGACGCAACGACGCCGATCGGCTGCTTCAGCACCACGATCCGCTTCCCCCGTTGGGGATGGTCGATGACGTCGCCGTAGACGCGCTTCGCCTCCTCGGCGAACCACTCGACGAACGACGGCCGCGTAGGCGATCTCGCCGCGCGACTCGGCCAGCGGCTTGCCCTGCTCGGTCGTCATCAGCACCGCGAGGTCGTCCTGGTAGGCCATCAGCAACTCGAACCAGCGGCGCAACAGTCCGGCGCGCTCCTTCGCCGGGCGCGAGCGCCACCCGCGCCACGCCGCGTCGGCGGCCTCGACGGCGGCCCGCGTCTCTTCCCGGCCGAAGGCCGGCACGGTGCCGATGACCTCGCGCGTCGCCGGGTTGTCGACCTCGATGGCATCGCCGCTCCGTGCGTCCGTCCAGTCGCCGTTCACGTAGCACTGCTGGCGGAAGAGGGTGGAGTCGCCGAGGGGAATCGTCGTCCTGGCATCCATGTTCGTCTCTCTCCGGAGAAGTCACGACGCTTCGCCGCCCACGGACGGGCCGGTTTCGACCTCGCCATGGCTATTGTCGTCGGTCACGCGGGTCAGGAGGTCGTCCAGCTCCGTACATACGGTGTTCGTACATAGGTGGAGAAACAGTGTCAAACCGGATCACAGGACAACGAGGTTGTTCGGGCTCGCAGTCCTTACCGAGGCCAGCGCGATCGTCCGATCGAAGGTGACGAGGCGTCCACAGTGGTGCGCCGCCAGGCCGAGCAGATAGACGTCGGTGAGCTGTCTCGGGCCGTGAATGCGCGAGTGATTGAAGATCGTCTCGTCGAGAATCGAAACCTCGCTGCCCCAGTATTCGTGATGCACGGTCGACGTAGCCGTGGCCAGAAGTCGTGTCGCCTGCAAGGTGGCTACGGGGCCCGGGTAGCTCGGCTGGCTCAGGATTCGGATGAAGCCGTTCTGGGTGACGGCGCAGGACGCCCAGCCGTGGTGGACCTGCTGCTGGAACCATCGACGGCCCTGCTCGTGCTGAATGTGATCGCGGTCGAGGAGGGCCAGGAGGACGTTGATGTCCAGAAGCGCACGCACGTCGACCTCGCGGCGGGCTAGTAGGGTCCGTCTTCGCGCAGCCGGTCGATCAGGTCGTTGGTGACGGGCTTGCCGCGCTTCGGTAACGGCTGGAATCCATGGAACCCGTCGTTCTCAGGAGCCAGGTCGTCCGGCGGGCCGCCGTTCAGCCCTTTGCGGGCGAGCTCGGAGATCACCGATCCGATGCTGCTGCCGTCGCGGCGCGCCAGACCCCTGGCTGCAAGGAGCACATCGTCGTCGATGTTCATCGTGGTGCGCATGCATCAGATGTTAGCACATCACGGGCAATGGTTGCCGCGATGTCGGGCACCGAGCGGTGCTCGGTGTCGACGTGGGTCGCGAACAGAGGTGACCGCAGCGCGCTCGTGCAGCGCTGCACGCGGCGCAACGCCCAGCAGGTGGCCCACGGGACTGAAACACGCCCGAGCAGTCGCCGGCGGATGGTCTTCGGGCCGGCCGCGAGGGTGAAGTGATGTACGGTGATCCCCGCCCGGCGCAGACGGCCGACCGTTTCGTCGAAGTAGTTCGGATCCACGACCGTCATCGGCACGACGAGCGGCACGGGGTGATCGCGGAGCAGGCTCTCGATGGTCGCCACAGTCACGCGTCTCCAGGATGGGATGTCCTGGAAGTCCGTGGTGCGGCGAGCGGCCGGAGCGACCTTGTGCAGCATCCGGCCGATGTCCTCGGGATCCATCACCAGCGCATCGGGCAGCTCTGCGGCAAGGGCGCGTGCGACGGTGGTCTTCCCCACACCGAAAGCGCCGTTGAGCCAGACTACGCATCCGCCCGGCATCGGAACCCCAGTGCTGGCGCGGGGAGTAGACTGGTGGAGCCTTCAGGAGCTCCGGAAGCGCTCACGGCCGACCTCATGTATTTTCCCCGAGCTGCTCCGTCAACTCTACGCGTACATGGAATGGGCCGACGCAAGGATCTGGGTGTGGTCGGGGGCTCCTGCCGCCGACTGGGACGGGCCGCCGTCATGAACCCTCTTTCCTTGCGGGTGCGAGAGCGGTGGAGCGCATGAAGGACGGCCGCCGGCAGGTGCGCGGCCTGCGGTTCGCCGACGAGTGCCGCCAGGATCTGCGCCATGCGCTCCGCGGCCTGTTCCGGCAACCCGGCTTCAGTGTCGCTGCCACGCTCACGCTGGGGCTCGGCCTCGGGCTGACGATCGGGCTCTTCGCCGTGGTCGAAGCCGTTCTTCTCCGCCCGTTGCCGTTCGCGGATCAGGACGAGCTCGTCGTCATGTGGGAGAGGGACGACAGCATCGACAACCCCCATATCGAGGTGTCGCTGCCGAACTTCGAGGATTGGCGAGCCCAGGCCGAATCGTTCGCGGACATGGCCGCGATGGGGTCTACCACCTGGGGAGACGTGGAGGTCCAGGAGGATCCGCCGGTCCGGTTGACCATCAGCGCGGTCTCCGCGTCGTTCTTCGACACGCTGGGGGCCCGGGCACACCTCGGCCGCACGTTCCTGCCGGAAGAGGACGGGGCCGAGGCGCAGCGCGTGATGGTGCTGAGCCACGCCGCGTGGCGGGAGTACTTCGACATGGATCCCGACGTGGTGGGCTCGATCTTGCCGGTCGGCGCGCGGCGCGAGCCGTTCACCGTGGTCGGCGTCATGCCGCCCGCGTTCCGGTTTCCGCCCGGCGCCGAGGTGTGGACGCCGGTCGGCCGGGAGTTGGCCGGCATCTTTCGGCAGAACGGGATGGACGCCGGCATGCAGCGCGGCCTCGGCGTCCTCTACGTCGTCGGCCGCCTGGCGCCGGGCCGCACCGTGGAGCAGGCGCGGGCCGAGATGGACGTCATCGTGCCGGGGCTGTGGGAGTCGCACTTCTCGCGGTGGGACACGCGCCGCGTGGTCGTCACGCCGCTGACCGACACCGTCTTCGGCGACGCCGAGGCGGCCCTGCTCGTTCTGCTCGGCGGCGGGCTGCTCCTGCTGCTGATCGCCGGCGCCAACGTGACCGGACTGATGATCGTGCGGTCGCAGTCGCGCCGGCGCGACGTGGCGGTGCGATGCGCGCTCGGGATCGGCCGGGGACGACTCTTCCGCGCCCATCTGGCGGAAACGCTGCTCGTCACGGGAGCCGCGGCGGCGGGTGGGACCGCGCTTGCGGCGGCGGCGCTCCCCGTTCTGGTCGCGCTCGGTCCCGCGGATCCTCCCAGGCTGGAGCAGGCCTCGGTGAACGGCCCGGCCGTCGGGCTGGGCGCGGGGCTGGCGATCGCCTTCGGGCTCGCGATGACCCTGGCGGCAACTCCGCGGCCTGGCCGGCTGTCCGTCGTCGCGTGGCTGCGCGACGCGGCGCATGGCGCGACGACCGGGCGCGCGGGAGCCGGCGCGCGCAACCTGCTCGTCGTCTCCCAGGTCGCCATGGCGCTGGTCCTGACGATCGGTGCCGGCCTCCTGACGTCCAGCTACCTGAACCTGGCGCGGATCGACCTCGGATACCGGCCCGCCGAGGTGCTCGCGCTCACCCTGACGCCCCGGGACGGCGTGTACGAGGAAGACGCGCCCAGGCGGACCGCCTACCGGGAGCTTCTGGCCCGCGTCCGGGAAGTGCGCGGCGTGGAGGCGGCCGGCGGGGCGCTGCTCCTGCCCTTCGAGCACGGCGTCGTCGGGATGGACGGAGGCGTGCTGCTCGAAGGCGAACCTCTCGACGGGCCGGACCGGCCGGACCGGCCGCCGGTGGCCGTGCAGTCCGTGTCGCCCGGCTACTTCACGGCGATGGGCATCGATCTGGTGGCGGGCCGCACGTTCAGCGACCGCGACACGACGGACGCCCCCGCCGCGGTCATGGTCAGCGAATCGCTCGCGCGCTACTTGTGGCCGTCCGGCGACGCCGTGGGCCGGCGCCTGATCGCGATCGGCGCGGAGGCCGACTCCGACGGTGCGCCGCCGTGGCAGACGGTCGCCGGTGTCGTCGAGGACGCGCGATACCGGGAGCTGGAACGCGGCCGGTTCGACCTCTACGTGCCGTTCACCCAGGTGTCGATGGGCCTGAACCACCTGGTGATTCGCACGGCGGGCGATCCGGTGCAACTCGCCGCGGCGCTGCGCTCCGCGGTGCGACAGGCCGACCCCAACTTCGTGATCGACTCCATCACGCCGCTGCGCGGTCTCGTCGACGACGTCATGCGCCCCTGGCGGTTCAACATGACGATGGCGACGCTGCTGGCGGGCCTGGCGGCCGGGTTGGCGGCCATCGGCCTCTTCGGCACCGTCGCCTACGTCGTTGCCCGGCGGACGAAGGAGATCGGCGTACGGCGGGCGCTGGGCGCACAGGGGGTCGACGTGCTGCGGCTCGTATGGGGGCAGGCTGTCGTGCTCACCCTGCTCGGAGCGGCCACAGGCCTCGGGGTGGCGCTGGCCACCAGCGAGCTGCTTCGCCCGCTGCTGTTCGGTGTGGCGCCGCGGGAGGCCGGGACGCTCGGCGTGCCTACCGCGCTGCTCCTCGCCGTGTGCTCGGCGGCGAGCCTGCTGGCCGCCTGGCGCGCGACGCGGATCGATCCGCTGGTCGCGCTCCGGGAGTCCGAGTGATCGTGACATTCTTGTCGATTTTCGACAGGAATGCTCCGCACAACTCGCGCGGGCTCTGGAATCATCCAGGTTCGTGAGAGGACGAGAGGTGGCTGAGACGGTTCCACGATCGCTGCGTGACGAGAGGGGCCGTCGGTCCATTCTTGGGTGGAAACGGGATCGAGAAGTCGTGACGGAGCTGATCGAACGCTTCGCGGCGACGCCGCCGATACAGCTCGCCGGCGCGCATCCGAGCTTCGGGCGCATGCGGCCGCGCGACTGGGACGTCCTCCAGTATCGACACTTCGACCACCACCTGCGCCAGTTCGGTGTGTAGAAGCTCGTGGCGAGCGTTCCGTTGCAATCGGGCATCGCGGCGGGTCGGCTCGCAGACGCGGTCGAACGCCACTACGGCTGCAACGTGCGCTCCATCTCCCGCATCGCGAAGGGCATGGGCACCACCAACTGGCGAGTGCGCACGATCGCGGGGTACTGCTTCCTGAAGCAGTACCCGCCGGGCGCCGACATCGCCGGCGAGACGGCCGCACTGGAGCTGTCCCAGCGGGCGCGGGCCGCAGGCGTGCCGGTGCCGCGGGTCATTCCCTCCGTCGCCGGCGAGCTTCTTCAGTCGGCGGAAGAGCCGGCGTTCGCACTTCTCGAGTACTTCCCCCGCACGACCTCGGGAATCGCGCAATCGTGCTCGGAGACGGCGCAGGCCGGCGACACGCTCGGCCGCCTGCACGCCTGGATGCGCGGCCAGCCGGGTCTCCGCGATACTGCCACCGAGTGGCTCGCGCTCGACGCGCGGCGAAAGCGGGCGGCGTTCGAGCGCTACATCGCGACCATCGAGAGCAGGGGAGAGCAGCACGAGTTCGACCGGCGGACGGTGGCGCTCCTGCACCGGCGACTGGAGCTGCTGCCGAAGGCCGCCGCCCTCCTCGCGTCGCTTCCTCTCCTGGCGCGGCAGGTGGTGCACGGCGACTACAGCCTCCAGAACATCCTGTTTCGCGAGGGTGAGCTGGTCGCGGTGGTCGATTTTCGCCCGCCGGAGCGGTTCCTGCCCGCGTTCGAGATCGGCCGGGCGGCGCTCGCTCCGGAGATGGTGACCGCCGGTCCCGGGTGGTTGGACAAGGCCCTCGCCTTCGTGGAGGCGTACTGCCGGGCGAACCCGGACATTCCGCGCTCCGATGTCCAGTTCGCTCCCCAGGTGTGGGCGATTCAGCTCATCCGGAGCGAGTACGGCGTGCGGCAGCACTATCGGGGTCCCCTTGAGCGCCAGGCCGATCTAGACCGGTTCTGGTTCCAGCGGTGCGAGGCCGCCGAGATGATCCGCGATGACCTCGACGAGCTGTCGGCCAGCTTCGTCTCCCTGTGGGAGCAGCGGGGCCAGTGATTGGACCTCACGCTCGACCGTTGGCCAAGACCCCTTGCTGGACTGGGAGAAGACTGCTAGACTCCTAGAATTGCTAGGAGAGCCGACATGTTGTCACGCCTGCGTTCGTTCCTGATCGCCTGGACCCGGCGGGAACGTTTCGAGGACTCCCTCGACGAGGAGGTGCGATTTCACCTCGATGCCTACGCCGAGGACCTCGTTCGCTCCGGGGTGGCCAGACGGGAAGCGCGGCGCCGCGCCCGCATCCATTTCGGCAGCCTCGAAGGGGTGAAGGACGACTGCCGGCAGGCGCGCGGCCTGCGGCTGGCCGATGAGCTGGAGCGACTGCTGGCCAACATTCGCCTGGCGGTGCGCATGCTGGTCAAGACCCCGATCGTCACGAGCGTCGCGGTCGTGTCGCTGGCGCTCGGCATCGGGGCCAACGCGGCGATCTTCTCCCTCTACAGCCAGTTGCTGCTGCGGCCGTTGCCGGTCGTCGAGCCGGAGCGTCTGGTCAACCTCGCGGCGCCGGGACCGAAGCCCGGCGGGGACTTCTGCAACGGGGCCGGTGGATGCGACGAGGTGTTCAGCTACCCGATGTTCCGCGACCTGCAGCGGGAGCAGACCGTCTTCACGGACGTTGCGGCGCACCGCGGCTTCATCTTCAGCGTTGCCTGGCGGGGGCGCAGCCTCGACGTCGTCCAGGGCATGCAGGTCTCCGGCTCGTACTTCCCGGCGTTGGGTCTCGTGCCGGCTCTGGGGCGGTTGTTCGGTCAGGAGATCGACGAGGCGGTCGGCGGCCATCCGGTCGCCGTCCTGAGCCACGAGTTCTGGCAGGACGAGCTGGGCGGCGCGCGCGACGTGCTCGGAGAGGTATTGCTGGTCAACGGCGAGCCGTTGACCGTGGTGGGCGTGGCGCCGGCCGGATACCGCGGCGGGTGCACGACATGAAAGTGAGGCTTTGCCGTACGGGGGTATTGAGCGAGC
>WTGR01000715.1 GCA_011523485.1 Acidobacteriota bacterium | reverse complement strand
ATGTGGAACGGCCCAAGCTGCCCGTTCCACCGCCCCGTCAACCGGCGACAGAGCCACAGTCGCCGAGCGGAGGCGCGAAGGGATGACCCCGTTCCAGGATCGGCGGAGAACCCAATAGATACGGTGTTTATCAGGTTTTCGGAGTACAGACCCGAGCGGATCCGAGTAGAAAATGACCCTCAGGAGCAGTTTCGGTGGCAGTACCCGCCGAGGGCCGGCGTTCGACAGCGGTCGGATCCTGACCAGCCGTGATCTCGCAAGCAGAGAGAAGGGGGCGGCAGTGTCTCAGTTTGACTTTCTGCGCAGGGCCATTCCTGGGATCAAGGGCGGCGGTCGCAAGCACGCGGGGGCTACTCCCAGCCATCGGGATCGAGGCTAAGCTCCTTGAGCCGCTCCCTCGCCGCATCGCGGTCCGCGGCGCACTCGTCCCGGACCTAGATCGCGGTGGCGATCTGCTCGAAGGACGGCTACCTGTCGGGCAGGATCGGCTCGCCGCAGACGAGGCCGCCGAGCCGGCGCAGATCCGGGTCCGTCGAGATCTTCCAGGTCCGCGCCGGAGAGTCCGTCGACCCGGCCCTGCCGTACGCCTCAAGGCGCTTCAGCGCATCTCGGTGACGTGCGACGGCCTGGCTGAAATCGGTGATCGCGGCGCCGGCGCCTTCGTGGTTTGGTAGTATGTGGGGCGCGGGCCGGTCAGGCGCGGCCATGGAACGTCGTGCCGCTTGCGAGATCAGTATAGCAGGGGAGATGGCCGACGGCTTCGCGATCCGCGGATCGATGCGCGGCCGGATTCCACGCCGGGCCGGGCTCGTTGACAGTCCGTTGGCACTCCGCCATGATCGAAGGGCGTGATCGGGAGACCTGACGATGTTTGACCTGCACCTTGTGGCTCAGGCCGCCGCCGCGCCGGTACAGGCAGTTCCGTTGTGGCAGCTTCTGATTGGGATCGTGACTGTGATCTTGGCGATCATTGGGATCGCGTGGAAGGCTGGGCGTACCCTGGTCACGAAGGGCGACTTGACGAAGGATCTGGGTGCGATCAGAAAGGAGAACGAAAAAGTGCACGCGGGGATCACTGAGAACCTGATGGAGAACCGTCGCCAGCTCCAGCAACTTGACGCGTCGATGCGTTCCATCGACCGCAGCCTCGCGTTCCTGTCAGGACGTCGGCATGAGCAGGATAGACGCGAGGATTTAGATTGGGCGGCGCAGCGCGGCACTCCTGGTGCCCGGAGTCAAGACGACGCTGGAATCAACTGACGGGCGGTCCGGTATGGACTACAGGCTGAGGTTGGAACTCTACGACCGGAGATGGGATGTCTATGCCGCGGTTGAACAGTTCGTGGCGCAGATACTCACGGACTTGGCTCCGGGGCCGGAACAGATTGCTGAACTGTACCGCTCGACGGCCCACGCCAGGTTCCTGTTCGGGAGCGACATCAACGACTATCTGAAGGAGCTGGTTTCACACGCCGTTGAATTGTACAAGTGGAATGGCGTCCTTGAGCGCCGCCGGGACGGTAGCCCGGACAGCGAGGACGACCTCACCGAGGCCGCGAAGGGCAAGACTGCTGAGACACGCTGGTTTATTGACCAGCAGACAACACTACCCGAGAGGTTCATGCGTTACATGGGCCTGTCTCACGCGGGAGCTGGCATGCCAGAGAGATTCGTTCGCATCTACCAGAAACAAGATAATGGAACCATCCACGACACGGGAGAGACTATTGATGTAGAAGCAGAGTTTGGTGGAAGTATCCCCCGGGTAGGCGATTTCATCGTCTCCAGATGGGTGCGGAATGGAAGTGAGGAAGCAAGGCTATGGTCCAATAGAACGGTCTGCCGCATTGAGGCCGTATACTATCGCCCCGACAAAGCAACAGAAAACGCAACCGATTCATGGGTAGTGCTCGTCGTGAGCGAGAGGCAAATGAAAGAGGAAGAAGCAGGACTGCTCTAGTTTCAGCCCCTCTTCTATGATGGATATACGATCGGTTCTACCGCCCATGGTGTGCCCTCGAAGCAAGACCGATGCGAGCAAAGCAGGCCGCCATTGCTGATGCGCTGCAGCGCCTGAAGGACGCCACCGACCAGCACAAGGCCGCGATGAAGATGCTGGAGGACTTCGAGCACGTCCTCGGCCGCGTGTCAACATCCAGCATCTCGCGTCGTGATTTAGTTGTCGGTCGGGTGTCCGTCGAAGTGATCAACCATGTAGCCGCGGAACTCTTCCATCTGAGCATCCAAGCGCTGTTCGAGCGCTCGTACCTCCGCGGTTATCGTGCCACGAATGCTCCAGGTCGCCGTCGCCACGGCCACGACGACCGTCAGGACGATCCCCACGAACGCCAGCTTCTCCAGAACCCAAGCCTGATCGCCACGCCAGCGCTCGCTCACCGCGGCGTCCGCATCGGCCTTGGTCATTGGCGGCAGTCCACCAGATCGACCACGGCGATGGCACAGCCGGTCTTCCACACGGCAGGGCTCCTGCAGGACACGATGAGTAGAGGCCCGCGGTGCTGGGTGACCTTGCCGCGGACATCGATGGTCTTCTCGCCCCGGGCGATCTACTCGGCCCACCGAAGAGCGGCGCCTGTTCTACGTGGCGTTGACGCGAGCAAGGCAACGCTGCTACATCGTGGAAAGAGCCCAAGGTCGGGGTTCGTCGAAGAGCTCCTGAAACAGCGTGGTTGGGTCGAAGAGCAAGGGCCCCTCTAGTCAGCCGCAACCGGAGCCGGAAGCAGAAGCGACCGGGCAAAGCCCGGACGACAAACAGGGACGACCAGGACCGACCGAGATGTGCGCGAACTAACCCACGGGGACGACGCGTGCCCACGTCGTGTACGAGCTCGAAGCCAGGCGGCGCATCGGGGTCGCCTGTGCCGACAGCAGGTCGCCTACAAGCACGCCCTTGAGCACCTCGTGAACCACCCTGACGAGCCGCTGAGACGCCACGACCCCACAGGGGCTGGCTGTCCCATAGCGAACTGCCGCCAGGAATCAGCAGGCCGCAGTCTCGACATCGTGAATCGGAAGCGGCTCAGGCGGCCGTTGATGCCGGACCGCCTGCCATGTGAGTGAGAGTCTGAGGTCTGAGACAAAAGAAAACGTCGAACTCCGGCACCGACCGTAGACCGACTAGGCCGGGAGTTTCGGCTCGTAAGTCAAGAGCGAGACGCCGCAAAAGACAGGAAAACAGGGACTTACAGCGACCGCGCAAGAAACGGGAACGCGGGTGAACCTCGGTCGCGGGGCCGGTCTTCCGTGGAAGCCCGGATGAAGACAACAAGACCGCTCCCGGCGGAAGGACAATCCAAGACGGCGTGCTTTCGCAAGCAAGATCGGGCGGACTCCGTTGGATCGACCGTCGACGAGCCGGCGTGGCTTGACGGAGTGGTGGGCAAAGTGTCGGACGATTTTTCGCCGACGGGCGGCAGCAACCGGCGCAGCAAGTCCGACCCGAACTGGACGAGTTGTTCGACTGAAGCGTTCCCGCGTCCGTGGTCTGTCTCCGGTGGCGCGACGGGCGAGATACCGGCGAAATCCAAGAAAACAAGAAGGTCCTTGCGTTTGACCCGCAAGCCGAGCGATCATGACCAGTCTCGGTCGGCCGAGGCACGGTGCGTTCGTGCGTCGGTTCAGCCTGGAGGAGAGGTAGATGCGCCAAAGACTTCTTGGATCGGCAATCGTCGTGGCCGTGGCCGCGATCCTGGTGGCGACCGCCGGCGTCGCAACCGCCCAGTCCGGTGACGACACGGCCTGGGAGCCCGCCCGTACTGCTGACGGCCAGCCCGACATCTCGGGTGTCTGGACCAACTTCGATCCGACGCCGTTCGAGGCGCCCGACGACGCCGACCTGGAGCGGCTGGCGCCGCTCGCGGCCTGGTTCCCCGGTAGCAACACGCCGCAACGGGCGCCCGCGATGCCGGCTTCCGAGGCCGACAGGCGACGTCCGCCGCAGGGACCCTGGGGCGACGGGCCGGGCAGCGCCCCGCGCAACGAGCGCCGCCGGTCGATGGTGGTCGACCCGCCGAACGGCCGGATTCCGGTGCGCGACCACGCCCGCGCGACCCGCGACTACAACCTCATCCACCTGACCGATTCCTACATGAACCACACCCCGTGGGAGCGGTGCATCACGCGCGGCGTGCCCGGGGGGATCTTCCCGCCCGGCTACGGCGCCGGCTACCGGATTCTCCAGACGCCGGGCTACGTGGTCATTCTCTATGAGATGATTCACGAGGCGCGGATCATCCCGATCGACGACCGTCCGTTGCCGTCGGGCAAGATCCGGAGCTGGAACGGGGCGTCGCGCGGCCGCTGGGAGGGGAACACCCTGGTGGTCGAGGTCGGCAACTACAACTCCAAGGGCGCGATCGCCACGAACATCGCGACGCGCGGCGCGCGCGGCCTGCCGCGCACCGAGGACCTGCGGGTCGTCGAGCGCTTCACCATCGCCGGCCCGGACACGCTGGAGTACGAGGTGACGATCGAGGACCCGGCCATCTACACCGACACCTGGAAGGTGGCGATGCCGCTGAATCGCGATTCCACCTATACCCTCTTCGAGTACGCCTGCCACGAAGGGAACTACGGCCTGGCGAACAGCCTGAGCGCGGGGCGGGCCGAGGACCGGGAAGCGGCGGAGGGAAGGTGACGGCGATGCGTGGTGGATTGGCGCGAGTAGCGGCCGTCGTGCTGCCGGCGGCCGTGCTGGCGGTCTGCCTCTTCTCGGCGGGGGCAACCGCGGCGCAGACGGGGACGGACGAGGAGTACAAGGCGCCGCGCACCGCGTGGGGGCATCCCGACTTCGAGGGTCGCTACACGATGGAGACCTTCACGCCGCTGGAGCGGCCGGCTCATCTGGCGGGGAAGGAGTTCTTCACGGAGGAAGAGGCGGCCGAGCTGCAGGCGTTGCTGACCGCCGAGGGGGTCGATCCGCTGGCGGGCAACGTCCTGGCGCTGGAGGACGAGGAGCGGCGGCAGGATCGACTGTATCAGGACAGCGACACGCACTACGACAACTCGGTCTGGCTGCGCGGCAATACGCCGAAAGGGTTGTCGAGCCGGCGGACGTCGCTGGTCGTCGATCCGCCGGACGGCCGCATTCCGCCGCGAACGCGGGAGGCGGAGCGGGCCGCGGTCGATCGGCGCGAGGCCCGGCGCGGGCGCGAGTTCGAGAGCCATCTCGTGCGCCCGCTTTCCGAACGCTGCGTCGTCTGGCCGCACGAAGGACCGCCGATGGTGCCGCCGGCCTACAACGACATCCTGCAGATCCTGCAGACGCCGGACCATGTCGTCATCGCGCCCGAGTTGCGGACCAACAAGCCGCGCATCATCCCGCTGGACGCCGGGCCGCGCATCTCCGACCGGATTCGGCTCTTCCAGGGCGACCCGCGCGCGTGGTGGGACGGCGACACGCTCGTGGTGGAATCGACCAACTTCAGCGGCAAGACGCTGTTCCGGGGCGCGGCCACCGAGGAGATGATCGTCGTCGAGCGGTTCACCCGCGTCGACGCCGACACGATCCGCTACGAGTTCACGGTCGACGACCCACGGGCATGGACCAGCCCGTGGAGCGTCGAGATTCCGATGGTGCGGCGGGACGACGAGATGTTCGAGTACGCCTGTCACGAGGGCAACTACGACGTCCGCAACATCCTGCTGGTCAACCGGAACCTGGAGCGACAGGCCGCGGCGCAAGAGCAGTGAATGGCGGATGATCCTGCACGAACGACGGGGGCTCGGCGACCGGGCGCGATCCCGCGGGCAGGGGCGCCCGCCGTCGATGCATGACGAGGAGCGGAGGCACATGACGTTCCAAGCGCGGCGCGGACGGAATCACCGGCGTGCGCCAAGACCGCGCCGAGCCGCGTGGCGCTCGGTCGCCTCGTGGATGGTCGCCGTCGCCCTGGCCGGCGGGGTCGCGGGCGGGTCCTCCGCGGTGGTCGAGGCGGCCGGAGGAGCGGCGCCCGGCGAATCGGCGGCCGGCGCGCCGCAACGTGCCGGAGCGCCTTCACTGCCGCAGGCCTCCGCCGGTCGGAACCCGGAGCCGCGAAGCGTGTTCCGTCGTTACTGCATCGGTTGCCACAACGACCGGCTGCGGACGGCCGGTCTCTCAATCGCGGCTCTCGACGTGGAGAACGTGGCGGCCGACGCGGACACGTGGGAGAGGGTGGCGACCCGGCTGCGGGCCGGCTCGATGCCGCCTCCCGGACGTCCGCGGCCGGACGACGAGACCTACCGGCACGTGGCGGGGTGGCTGGAGTCCGAGCTGGACAGCGCCTGGGCCGCCAACCCCTACCCGGGGCGGATCAACGCCATCCACCGCATCAACCGCACGGAGTACCGCAACGCCGTGCGCGACCTGCTCGCGCTCGACGTGGACGTCGAGTCGCTGCTGCCGGGCGACGAGACCGCCGACGGCAGCTTCGACAACTTCGCCGACGTTCTCGGGTTGTCGACCGCGCACATCGAGCGGTATCTCTCCGTCGCGCGGCAGGTGACCCGGCTGGCGACGGGACTCCCGCCGCCGAGCCCGGGCGCCGACACGTTCGAGATTTCCATCCACATCGTGCAGGACACGCGGCAGGGGGACGACCTGCCGCTGGGGTCGCGCGGCGGGGTCGCCATCCCGTACCAGTTCCCGGTCGACGGGGTGTACCGCGTCAAGGTGCTGCTGCGGCGCCAGTACCAGGACTACCTGATGGGGATGGGCTGGCCGCAGTGGCTCGACGTCCGGGTGGACGGGCGGCTGGTGAAGCGCTTCACGGTGGGCGGCAACGTGCCCGGCCGGCCGGTCGCCGCGAGCTACGCCGGCGATGGCGAGCCCGGCTTCGCGGGCGCCGTCGAGTGGGAAGAGTTCATGCAGCGCACCGGCGACGCCAACCTCGAGGTGGATTTCCCGGTCGAAGCCGGGCCGCACGTCGTCGGGGTGTCGTTCGTTCGCCAGTTGTGGGAGCCGGAAGGGTTGCCGCAGCCGCTGCAGCGCGGCCGCGTGCTGACGAACGACCAGATCTACATGGGCTACGCGGCGGTGCGCTCGGTCGAGATCGGCGGGCCGTACC
>WTGR01000547.1 GCA_011523485.1 Acidobacteriota bacterium | reverse complement strand
CGGCGCCTCGCCGTCGAAGCCGCCCACCGTCACCCGGCCCCAGGCCGCAAGGCCCGGCGCGGTTCCTTCGCCCTCGCGGGCGAGGTGGAAGGCGCTGCCGAGCAGCAGCTCGCGGCCCGTTACCGACCGCGCCGGCGTGCCGCCCGACCCGGAGGAATCACGCAGGCCAAGGCCCGTCCCCGGCCAGGAGCCGGTCCCGGCCTGACCCGGACCCCAGCCGCCTGCCCCGGACCCCGATCCGGCGTCGTCCGCGGGCGCCGGTCCCGACGGGGCGCCGAGCAGCTGCGCGATCGAGGTCAGCGTCCGGCCGAGGAACGCGTCGTCCTGGGTCTCCGCCAGGTTCACCGTCTGGCCGCCCACCGTCACCTGCGCGCCCGTGAGCGGGTTCGCCAGCCGGTCCGACACCGCCGACGTCACATGGTCCGCCACCGTGCGCCCGAAGCGCGACAGCCACATCTTCTGCAGCGGGTCGTCGTTCACGATCGTCCCCGTCGCCTCGCCGTCCACGATCCGCGCGCCCTCGGCGTTCGAGAGCGTGAGCGTGAACGTCTCCTTGCCCTCGTCGATCGCATCGTCGAGCAGCGGCACCGAGACCGTCTTCGCGGTCTCGCCCGGCGCGAAGGCGAGCGTGCCCGAGGTCGCCGTGTAGTCCTCGCCCGCCACCGCCGTGCCGTCGGACGTCGCGTAGTCCACCGTCACCCGGTGCTTCGCCGTGCGGCCCAGGCTCACCTCGAACTCGATCGCCGCATCCGCGCCCTCGTTCGCCTCCGCGTCCGCCACCGAGAGCGTCGGGCGCCAGTCGACCTTGTGCTTCGGGTCGTGGCCGAGCCCCGCATGCGACAGGTGCGCGTCCGCGCCCGCCGCGCGGATCGCCCCGCCGTTCGCCTCCAGCGTGTTCGCCAGCACCGCGACGCCCTTGCTCGACTCGTTCGGCCACACCACCTCGTAGGCGAAGGTGAGCGCGCTCGTGCCGCTCCCGCCCTCGTAGGCCGCCCACTTGGCGCCCCAGTTCGCCGGGTCCATGTCGATCTTCAGACGCGGCTTGCCGCCCGACGCGTCCACCGTCACCGCCTCGCCGAACGTCACCCTCACCCGGATCGTCTCGCCGAGCCCGTAGGTGTCGCCGGCGGCCGGCGTCGAGACCACCGCAACCCCGGTCGCCGACACCGCGCCCGAGGGCGCCGGCGAAAGCCGCCAGTCCACCTTGTGCGCCGGGTCGTGGCCGAGGCCCGCATGCGGCAGGTGCGCATCCGTGCCCGCCGCCGCCGCGCGGACCGCGCCGCCGTTCGCCTCCAGCGTGTCCGCCGGCACCGCGACGCCCGCCGTCGACAGGTTCGGCTTCGCCACTTCGTAGGCGAAGACCAGCTCCGCCGTGCCCGAGCCGCTCTCGTAGGCCGCCCACTTGGCGCCCCATTGCGCCGGGTCCATGTCGATCCTGAGCCGCGGCGTGCCGCCCGCCGTGTCGACCTCGACCGCCTCGCTGAACGTCACGCGCACGCGGACCGCCTCGCCGAGCGCATAGGTGTCGTCGCCGCCCGCGTCCGAGACCAGCGCCACGCCGGTCACCGACGCGGCGCCTGCCGGCGCGAGCCGCCAGTCCACCTTGTGCGCCGGGTCGTGGTCCAGGCCCTGGTGGCGAAGCGCCGCCGCCCCGCCGGCCGGGAGCGCGATCGACCCGCCGTTCGCCTGCAGCGTGTTCGCCAGCACCGCGATGCCCCGGGTCGATTCGTTCGGCTCGACCACGCGGTAGGCGAAGACCAGCTCCGCCGTCCCCGAGCCGCTCTCGTAGCTCGCCCACTTGCGGCCCCAGTCCGCCGGGTCCATGTCGATCGCGAGCCGCGGCGTGCCGCCGGACGTGTCCACCGTCACCGGCTCGGCGAACGTCACCCTGACCCGGATCATCTCGCCCGCCGCGTAGGTGTCGTCGCTCCCTGCGTCCGAGACCACCGCCACCGCGGCTCCCGCCGGCGCCGGGGTCACCGTCACGTCCGAAAGGTCCGCAAGCTGCCGGCCGTCCACGTCCCACAGTCCGGACGCGCCCTGCGGGCGGGTGTAGCTCACGGTGACCGTTTCGCCGGCGGCGAACTCGCGGTCCAGCGCCAGCTTGAGCACGTGCGCGTCGTCCGGGTCGAACGCCGCCCCGGTCACAGTCACCGGCCCGCCCGACGCCGTCACCGCAAACCATGCGGGTTTCGGCGCCTCGGCGGTCGCGAACGGCCGCTTGGCCCTGAGGATGACGCTGCCCACGAACGCTCCGTCCACCCAGTTCTCCTCGCACCGCTCCCACCAGCGTCGGTTGGTCACCGGCGCCGCGTCTATGTCGTCCGCCAGGTGCCCGGTCATCGTCCGGAGGTTCTTCCCCGTCGCGCTCTTCGCGTAGCTCAGCGTGAACGGCGTCGCCTTGGCGCAGGGGTACACCACGTCCGCCAGCTCCAGGACCACGGTCTTGCCCTCCACCGCGACGGCGCTGACCCTGCCGTACACCTCCGGGTCGTCGGCCTGGCCCTCGACCGGCGGGTGGTGGAGCGTGAACGCCCCCGGCGCCGGCACGCTGGCCGGATCGAGCGCCCTGTTGAAGGGGATCGCCAGGCGGGAGCCGGACACCTCCGCGCTCTCCAGCGGCGCCTTCGCATGGCCGTGGATGTCGATTTTCAAGCTATACGACTGGCCCTGTACATTCCATTGGGAGTTGCCGGCCCTGGTCCTGTAAAGTAACGCGTTCGCGAGGCTCCACCCGGCCGCGCCCGCATCCTCGGCGTCCGACTGGGTGTCCAGGAATACCGCACCGTCACTGCTATCGAGGATGTGGGCAACGACGAAGTACTGCGTTCCCCGGTCGAGCGGGATGCCCGCGTCAGGTGCGGTGTAGGCGACGGTGGTGCCGGACACGGGACCGTATGAAAGCGTGCCCAGCGAGGCGCCCGGCCGGTTGGCCGAGTCCGAGGCATGAATGCGCATCTCGATCGAACCCGCTGCCGCGGCCGAGTTACCGAACGGGACCGCCACGCTCGTCAGCCGGTAGCCGGCGGGGTTCCCGCCGGTGGTGAACCCCTGGGCTAAGTGGAGATCGAAGTCGGTGGTGGTCCCGGTCTGACCGGTATTGCCGACCAGCGTCGCACTGCTCGGGGGCGGCGCTTTCGCATGGCCCTGGATGGCGATCTGCCAGATGAAGCTTCGTGTGTTCCAAGTAGTGCCGAAGGCTCTTATGAGACTGCCGTTCGCAAGGCTCCACCCGTCGGCCGCACCCGCATCCTCGGCGCCCGAGTCCGTCTCTACTCTTACCACGGCAAAGTCATCGCCCGTGGAGTGGTAGACGACGAAGTACCTCGTCTCCGGGGCGAGGTCGATGCCCGCGCCCAGAGCGGCGTAGGTCACGGAGAGGCCGGACGCCAGATCAAGGGAAAGCTTGCCCAGGACGGCGCCCGGCCGGTCGCTCGCGTTCACGGCGTGAATGCGGACCTCGTGCGTAGCCGCGCTCGGGCGCGCACCGCTGAACGGCACCGTCACGCTGGTCAGCCTGTAGCCATAGGCGTGGCTGCCGGTCTGGAAGGCCAGTGCGCCATCGTTGCTGTGGAACACTGTGGTGTTGGCGCGGCTCTGCCCGGTGTTGCCGACCAGCGTCGCGCTCTCCGGCGCCGCTACCGGGACCAGGGTCTTCGCGCTGCCGTGGATGGCGGTTTTCCATTCCCAAATACTACTGGACCAAGTGCTGCCGCTCCGGGTCCAACTCGACGCGGTCATTGCCCACCCGGCGGCTGCACCCGCATCAATGGCGTCCGAATCCGTGGCGACGAGCTTCTCCTGCCTGTCTCCCTGACTGCTGGCATTGACCACCAAGAAGTAGGAGGTCCTGGCGTCCAGGTCGATGCCCGTCCCCGGGGCCGTGAACGTGTTGAGCCCCGCGCTGAGTGCGGGCGGGTTCGTCAGCGTGCCCAAGCGGGCGCCGGGTTGGCTATTAGATATGGACCAGATCTCCACGCTGTAGCCCGCCCCCGTCGACCCCGACGGGTTGTCGACCTCGAACGACAGGTCCACGCGGGTCAGCTTGTAGCCCGCGGCGTGGGTGCCGGTGAGGAACTGCTGGGCAACGTCTCTGTCCAGGGCGCCGGAGCCTACCCGGGACTGCCCGGTGTTGCCGACCAGCTTCCCGCTCGGCCCCACCACGATGGTGCCGCCGAGCCCCGGCGCGCCGGGCTGCTCGACGGTCAGGTTCCGCTTGGTCAACGAGGCCGCCTCGTTGCCCGCCAGGTCCCGGAGCGGGTTCGTGCCCTTGGCGTAGGTCACGACGGCCATGGCGTAGGTGCCGTCGACCTCCTCCTCGCCGGGCGCCGCCGCCAGGTCCACGGTCAGCACCACCGCGCTGTCCTCGAGCGCGACCGCGGTCGGGGTCACCGCGTCCCGATCGTCCAGCTTCACGCTGAACCCCCCCGCCACCGGCACCGAGTCCGGGTCCAGCGCCTCGTCGAAATACAGCACCGCCCGGAACCCGGCCGGGTTCTCGCTCGTCTGCACCACCGCGACCTGCGCAAGCGCCGGGGCGACCGTGTCGAACACCGTCTCGATCTTGAACCGCACGAACCGGCTTACGTGGGCGCCGCTGCCGGCGGCCTTGAGGTCCAGTTCGGGCGGATCGTAGGTGACGTCCGCAAGCGCGCCGGGCGGCACCGCGTCGGTCAGCGTCACCGTCACCGTCGATCCCGAGACGGCCACGTCCGCTTCCGTGCCCTTGATCGAGAGCGCATCGTCGTTCCGGTCCCGCGCCTCGACCAGGAAGTGCTGCCCGGACACCGAGGAGGTCGTGTCGAGCGCCCCGTCGAAGACGATCTTCAGCGTCTTCCCCGACACGCTCGCCTCCAGCGGCCGCGGCACCGTCACCACGTCCAGCACGTCGCCGACCAGCCTCAGCCGCAGCGCGTTGGCGTTGGTGTCGCTGGTGCTCCAACTGCCGTCGTCGCTCCAAAGGCGATGGTTGCCGATGCTCCAGTCCGACAGCCCGCCCGAATCCTCGGCGTCCGACGACGTTCCGCCAATCAGATAGTTCGCAAGGTTGGCCGTGTTGCCCGAAGTACCATTGGCGACGACCCAATACTTGGTGTCGGGGGCCAGATCGATGCCGACCGCACCAGCTTTGCCAAGATTGTCGTATATGTCGTGCTCAAAGCTTGCCCAGGATGTGGTTGTCTCAGAATCCGCCGATCCAAATCCCCTCCCGAGCCACGTGCCCGGGACCCCGGAGGCGTCGGTGTAGACATTCACATCGGTGTTGCCGACATTTGCCGCCTGGGACTCGTGCTTCGCCACGAGATCCACGCGCTTCAGCACATACCCGCCGCTCGCACCGCCGGTGGTGAACGACGTCGCGTAGTCCCTTACGAAGGTGCCCGCTTCGGTATCGCTGTTCGCCTGGCCGTTGTTGCCGACCAGGGTGGCGCCCGTCTGCGTCACCTCTGTTGCCGGCACCTTGTCCAGCACGTCGCCGGCCAGCCTCAGCCGCAGCGCGTTCGCGTCGGTGTTGCCGGTGTTCCAACTGCCGCCGCTGGTCCTCCAGAGGCGATCGTTCCCGATGCTCCAGTCCGACTGCCCGCCCGAGTCCTCGGCGTCCGACGACGTTCCGCCAATGAGAAAGGTCTGTTCGCCACCTGCATCGGTGGCGGGGTCGACGATGACCCAATACGTGGTGTTCGGGTCCAGATCGATGCCGATCGGCAGGGCGAAGCCTGGACGGATGTCGGCCTGCGCCCTTCCCCAGGAGTTCGGTGCCGCCGTGGCTGTTCCTTGCCCGAGGTACGTGCCTGGAGAGCCGGAAGCGTCGGTATAGATAAGTATGTTAACGCTGCTGCCGATCGGTGATGTCCCGGAATTTCGCTTCCACCAGATGTCCACGCGCTTCAACACGTACCCGCCGCTCGCACCGCCGGTGGTGAACGACGTCGCGTAGTCGCGGGTGAAGTTGCCGGCCTGGGCATCGGTGAACGACTGGCCGTTGTTGCGGACCAGCGCGGCGCCCGCTTGCGCCGTCCTGGTGGTGGTTCCCGTGTCGTTCGTCACCATGAAGTCCACGAACGCCGGCGCCAGGTTGCCGTCGGCGTCCATGAGCGGACCCTTGTGGTCGATCCGCTTGTAGGTCAGCGTGACCCGGTCGCCGACCTCGGCCGGCACGCCCAGCGTCATCTCCAGCGCGTCTCCCCCAACGCCGGTCAGCACGTACCCGGTCGGGTGCTGGAAGGCGTTGCGGTTGCCGCTCGCGCCGCCCGCGCCCTGCACGGCCATGTGAAAGGGCAGCGCGGCCACGTCCGCGTCGTCGAGCGCGGCCAGCCCGGCGTCGAAGGTCACCCTGAGCGTCGCGCCGTTCACCGTCGCGCTCAGGGGCTTCGGGCCGGGGGAGCCCGCCCGCCCGCTGACATAGGTCAGGGGCTGGCCGTTCTCGCCCACCGAATTCAGGGTCTCGACGCCGCGCTTCTTCACGTCCGCGGCGAGCCCGGAGACCAGCCCGGTGATGCTCGCCCCGTTCCGCAGGACCACCACCGCGTCGGCGGCGGTCGTCGCCACCCGCACGCCGTCCGGGTCGCTGTCGGGCCGCTCCACCTTGTAGGCGAAGCGCAGCGTCTTGCCGCCGTGGAACACGTTGACCAGCGTGGTCTTGGCCCCCCTGGGACTCTCGCCCGACGTGCCGTTCTCCCCCAGCATCAGGCGCAGCCGCACATTGTCGCCGTCCGTGCCCCTGTCCTTGACCTCGACCGGCTCGGTCATCTCCACGTCGATCACGATCGTGTCGTTCCTGACATAGGTGTCGTTCACGCCGTCGCCGTTCGCGTCGTGGGTCGGCGCCGAGATCACCCGCACCAGCTCGATGAAGGGCCGCACGTTGATCGTGAACGTCCGGGTCGCGGTGTCGTTGCCGCAGTTCGTGCCTCTTAAGCTTGCAACAGGATAATCTGCCGGATAGGTGCCGCCGTTCGGGCAGCCGGGGTCGAGATACGCGCTCGCCACCACGTCGGCGTCGTCCGCGGTGTAGGTGACCGTGAAGTCCCCGGACTCGCGCGGCGTGCCCGAGACGGTCCGCGTCTGCGGGTCGAAGG
>WTGR01000130.1 GCA_011523485.1 Acidobacteriota bacterium | reverse complement strand
GCTCGCTGCGGATGACGCTGTCCGGCATCCGGCCGAGCGCGTCGATCACGCTCGACCTGGAGGAGGCGCGCGAGACCGGGTCGGCGCCGCCCTTCTTCCGGCCCCCGGCCGACATTGCCGAGCGCCGCGTGCGGCTCACGCTCAGCGCGGGGGGCGTCGACCGGGGGATGGCCATCGACGGCTACCCCGACGATCGCATCTCGCTGCGCCGGCTGATCCGCAATGGGCCCCGCGACGTCAGGTTCAGCTACACCGACGAGGACAACCCGCGGACCGACGAGGACGACCCCCGGCAGGGCGACTACTACTACGTCCGCGTCCGGCAGGTGAACGACGCGATGGCCTGGTCGAGCCCGGTGTGGATCGGCGGGTATCCGTCGCGGTAGGAATGGCGTGCCTCGGCCACCATTCCGCGTTACCCGGCACGCCGGTCAGATGAACGGTCGCCACGTATAGAACAGGGCCGCTCCGAACCCCTGCAGCGAGGCGAACACCACCAGTGCCAGCGTGGTCTGCCCTGCCGTGAGCCGTGCGCCCAGGTAGATGAACAGCGGAAACAGCGTCGAGACGACGCGACCGACCGAGAGCAGCCCGCCCGATCCGATCGCCAGCGCCAGATTGACGACGATCCACGAGCCGTAGGCCCATCCCAACCGTCGTGTCAGCGGCGCCGCCAGTGCCAGCGCCAGGAGCGCCGCGCAGCCGTCGAGCCAGCGCAACGGCTCGCCCAGCGTCCTGTTGTAGAAGGTCTCGCCGGACCGGAACTCCAGCGGGACGGCGAGCAGCATGTCCCCGCCGCCGGTGGAGCGACCCCAGGCGGCGTGCGCGTCGAGCCACGCGAGCGGATTGCCGGTCTGGGCCAGCAGATACAGCGAGAACGCGGCCAGCCCCCCGACCGGCGCGGCTACCGCCAGCCAGGCGCGCGGCGAACGGGTGCGGGCCCCGAGCGCCAGTAGCGCGAGCGGGACGCACAGGGCGAATCCGTTGGGTCGCGTCAGGCCGGCAAGCGCGCCCCACGCGCAAGCAACCCCCCAATCGCCCCGCCGGCCGTGGAAGAAGGCCGCGACGGTGGCCAGCAGGAAGAGGCTCTCCGAGTAGGGCGCGCCGTAGAACACGGCGAACGGAAATGCGCAGAGCAGCAGTATCGCGCCCGCGGCGGATCGGTCGTCGAGGTCTTCGCGGGCCAGCCGGTACATGTAGGCCAAACCCCACAGAAACGCGCCCAGCGCGATGACCAGCCCCGCTGCGACGTGCCGGACGTAGTAGCGTTCGTAGCTCACGCGGGCGCCCAGTCCCTCGGGCTCGTTGCCCGCGTTGACGAGCGCGGCGCCCAGGCTCATCAGCGCGGGAAAGGCCGGAAAGAAGGCGACGTTCTGCTGCCCCTCGGCATCCGGCGACCAGCGGTAGCCGTGAACCGCGATGTCCAGGTACCAGCCGGCGTCGAACCGGAGCGGCAGGTTCACGACCTCGGACTCCGAGATCCGGACCGGGGGATCGCCATCCGGGAACCCGATGGTCAGGATGGCGAGCAGCCCGGTGAAGAGCACCGCGCCGCGCGTGGCCAGAAACGGGGGCAGCGCGCGGCGCAGGGCGACCGACCCCCACAGGGCACGGACGGCGGCCAGGCATCGCAGATGAAGCGGCGGACGCGGCCAGAGGAGGTGGCGGCCCCCGACCGACGCCGCCAGCAGCACGAGCAGCCGCACGATCGAGCCGACCGACAGGGAAGCGACGCCCGCGTCGACACGGACCGGCCCGAAGATCAGCACGCAGAGCAACAACACGAGGAGAACGCCGCCGAAGGCATCGAGCACGCGGGCGGGAAGCGGCAACTCGGACCGCGCAGAAGTCGACGTCATGTCGGCGAAAAGCATGCGGGATCGTACCGCGCGGCGGCAAGCGGGACGACCGGCCGACGCCCTGTCGCACCTGCCGGGGTGAGCGATGTATCATCGTTGCAACGTTCATGGACGTCGTCGCGGCGGGGTTCCACCCTGACGATTCGTGCAAACACGAACTGCCGCAATGGCGGCACTCGAGTTCCCGGAGGAGGACTACGACATGCAGCGCACCATCAGCATCCTTGCCCTTGCCCTTGCCGTCGGCGTCGTCGCCAGCCCGATGATGGCGTCGGCGCAGGACATGTACCACGTCAAGATCACGAACCTCACCCCGGGTCAGGCCTTCACGCCGTTCCTGCTGGTGACCCACTCGCCCGGCATGAACGTCTACCTTCCGGGCACGATGGCTTCCGCGGAGTTGCGCGCCATCGCCGAGGGCGGCAACATCATGCCGATGATGGAGAAGTACATGGGCATGATGGGCGTGATGGACGTCGAGGGGGGAGACTTGTTGACCACCCCCGGGGTCACCACGGAATTCATGATCTCGGGCATGTACGGCTACCGGCTGAGCCTGGTCGGGAGGCTGCTTCCGACCAACGACGGGTTCGTGGGCGCCAACATGATGCTGCCGATGGAGGGCGGCATGATGGGCTACGCCTACGGATACGACGCGGGCACGGAGATGAACGACGAGCTGTGCTCGTCGATCCCCAACCCGGGGGGGTTGCACGACAGGGAGTGCGACGCCGGCGGCCCCGGCGAGACGATCGGCATGGGTGAGGGCGCGATCGTCATCCACAGCGGCATCCACGGCCACGGCGACTTCATGCCGATGCATCGCGACTGGAAGAACCCGGTCGCCCGCATCACGATCACCAAGATGTAGCTCGTTCCAGCCACGAAATCGACCGGTCCCCGGAGTGCGGCGTGGCGTCGCCGCCGGCCGGGGACCGGCCATCCTCCCGCGTGACGCAGCGGGACCGGCATCACCGGTTGCGTTCGCGGCCTTCCTCCCTGCGCTCCCGCATCCGTTCGCGACGTTCCTCCCTCCGCTCCCGGCGCGCGTTGCGGCGTTCCTGCCGCTCGGCCCGGATCTCCTCGGCCCGCGCCTGCTGCTCGGGCGTCAGAATCCGCCAGACCGCCGCGTAGACCTGCGCCCGCCGGACCGCCGCGTCGCCCGCGAGCGTTCCCAGCTCGGCCGCCAGGGTCCGGATCCGGTCTTCGTCGACGGTCGCCGAAGCCGTCGCCTCGGCCAGCGCCTCACGCGCCGCGCGCGTCTCCCGAAGATTCGTCCGGGCGGCCTCGCGGCTCTCGCCGATCGCCGTCCTGACCTGCTCGCGCTGCTCGTCGGTCAGATCGAGCCGCCGCAGCGGGGGCAGGAGCGCACCCGCCGGACCGGCGCCGCGCGGCCCTCCCATCGCGGCGCCGCGACCGCCGCGGCCGCCACCGCGCTGCGCCTCCGCCGCGTGCGCGGCCGCCACCACCGACACCCCGACGATCGCCAGTCCGACGACGCCGGCCGCCAGCTTCCCGCGTGTTCCCGTCAAGTCGATTCGCATCGTGCCTCCTTTGCAGTTGCTGTTCCTACCGACCGCGGCCGGCGCAGGATTCTTCCCCGCGTCGCACGGGAACGAGCAAGGGAATAACCGCGGCCCCCCGCGAGTCTCCGGTAGCGGGAAACGCGAGTGCGCGTATGCTCGTGGCGACGAATGAACGGAGTGCATGGCCGGCTGAGCGGACGCCGGAGACGCGGGTGAGCACGGGGAGCGCAGCGGTCGGCGACGGTCACGCAGTCGCGGTCGAGGCGGGCCCGGGGGGCGAGCAGCGGACCGCGGCGATCGATCCCGACCGGGCGGCGGTAGAGGACGCCCGGGCCGGCGACAGCGGCGCCTTCGAGGCGCTCGTGCTGCGCTACCAGGCGCGCATCGTCAACTACGCGTCGGCGATGGTGCACGACGCGGGCGCCGCCGAGGACGTGGCGCAGGAGACGTTCGTCCGCGCCTGGCGCGGGCTGGGCCGGTTCCGCGGCGAGAGCGCGTTCAAGACCTGGCTCTACCGCATCGCGACGAACGTGGCCCGGACGCATCTCGACCGCCGCGGGCGCCACGCGCGCATCGGGGATCGCAGCCTGGACGACGAGACGGAGCCGCTGCAGGCCGCCGACGTCCCGTCCCCGGCCCCCGACGCCGAGACATCGCTCGTCAGGCGCGAGGCGATCGACCGCGCGCTGGCCGAGTTGCCCGACGAGTTGCGCGTGGCGCTGGTGTTGCGCGACGTGGAGGGGCTCGACTACAAGGAGATTGCCGGCGTAACGGGAGCGCCGATCGGAACGGTGGAATCGCGGATATTCCGTGCCCGGCGTCGCCTGCGGACGCTGCTGCGCCCGCTCGTTGGCGCGTAGCCGGAGGCCGAGGAACCGCGACGCCGCGACGCCGACGGGAACGAGGGGAGAGATCGATGACCTGCCGACAGGCCGAACCGTTGCTCGCGCGCGCCGCCGACGGTACGCTCGACGCCGAACGGAGCAGGGTGCTCGCCCGGCACATGGATGGCTGCGCCGATTGCCGGAGCGCCCTCGACATGCAGCGCGCGATGCGGGAGGTGCTGACCGCCCGGCCGCAGGCGCCGACCCCGCTCGGCTTCGCCGCGCGCGTCATGGCGAGTCTGCCGGAGCGTGAGCCCGGCGCGGCGGCCCGATGGCTCGACGCGTTGAACTGGCGCGCGTGGACGCTGCGCCTGGCGCCGGTGGCGGGAGCGCTGTTCGTCGGCGCCGCGCTCGGCAGCGGCCCGTCGACCGAAGTTGCGGAAACCGGGACGTCGGAGTTTTCCGAGCTGGTCGCCGCGTGGGTGTCCGAAGAGGCGACCGACAACGGGACAGCGGATCCGGAGGAGCTCGAAACCGTGACCGGGATCTGGCAGGACGGTGACGAGCTGACGGACGACCTCCTGATCGACGTCCTGCTCGCCGGAGAACCGTCGGGCCCGCTCTCCGGAGCGGACGAGGCAGGACGATGAACGCCGAGATGCGCACCCGCATGTGGGTCAGCCTGTTCGTGCTGGTCGTGTTCCTGGCCGGTCTCGGCGCCGGCATCGTCGCCTCCCCCTGGCTCGCACTCGGCCCGCGCCCCGGATTCGGACCCGGCCTCGGCCTCGGCGGTCCCCCGGTGCCCCCGCTGCGCGGGCGCGTGCTGGAGCGGGTGGCCTCCCGGCTCGACATGAGCGACGAGCAGATCGAGCGGCTCTCCGCGCTGTTCGACGCGCGCCGCGAACGGTTCCGCTCCATCGACCGCGAGGTGCGCCGCGAGATGCGCGCCCGCTTCGCGGCCGAGCAGGAAACGTTCCGCGCCGCCATCGCCGAGATTCTGACGCCGGCGCAGATGGCGCTCTTCGACGCCGAGATCGTCCGCATGGCCGAGGAACGCCGGCGCCGCTGGGGCGACCGCGACCGCCGCGACCGCGACCGCCGGCGCCGGTAGAATGGCCGGCGCGTGACGTTCACGGACTGGCGGTTCCTCTTCGTTTTCCTGCCGGCCGTCCTCGGCCTCCACTTCCTGGTCGCGCGGCTGACCTCCCGCGGCGCCGCCGGCGGGCGCCTGCGCTTCGACGTCTCCAACTGGATCCTCGTCGCGGGCGGCCTCGCCTTCCTCGCGGCGGGCGCCGGCCGCTTCGCGGCCGTCCTCGGCGGCGCGGCCGCCGGGCTGTACGTCCTCGGCCGCGGCATCGCCGGCGCGCACCGCCCGCCGGCAACCCGACCCGACCGGATCAGCGCCGTTCCGGAGATCTGCCTTTCGCTCGCGGTCACCGGCAGCATCGGGTTGTTCGTGTTCTTCCGGCGGCTGAACCCGTTCGCGGGCGAGGCCCTCCTCGAGCCGGGCGCGTTCGGCATGGCGGCGTTCCCGGCCCCCGGCCTGCTCGCGCCGCTCGGCCTGTCGGTCTTCGCCTGCCACGCCGTGTCGTACGCCGTCGACGTCCACCGGGGCGAGGCCGCCGCGCCGCGGAACCCGGTCCATGCGCTGACCTACCTGCTCCTCTTCCCGTTCCTGGTCGCCGGCCCCATCGTCCGTTTCCGCGACGTGAGCACGCATCTCGCGGCGCGGCAGGTGGGCATGGCGGCGTTCGCCTACGGCGTGCGGCGCTTCACGATCGGGCTCGCGAAGGCGTGGCTCATCGCCGAGACGCTCGCGCCGCCCGCGGCGCTGGCGTTCTCGATGCCCGCCGGGGCGCTCGACGCGGCGCACGCCTGGCTGGGCCTCGCCTGCTTCACGCTGCAGATCTACTTCGCACTGTCCGGCTACGCGGACATGGCCATCGGGCTGGGACGGATGCTGGGGTTCCGGCTGCCCGAGCACTTCCAGTGGCCGTACGCGGCGGACAGCCTGCACGGATTCTGGCGGCGCTGGGCCATGACGCTGGTGGCCTGGTTCGACGCCTACGTCCGGCTGCCTCTGCGGCCGGATCCCGGCCGAAACGCGAAGCGGGAGACCCAGGCGGTCCTGTCCCTGCTGCTGCTGTTCCTGCTCATCGCGCTCTGGCACGGCTCCGGCTGGCCGCTGCTGCTGTGGGGAGCCTGGCACGGCGCGGCCGTCGCGCTCGAGAGAACGCCGTGGGGGACCGTGCTGGCCCGCCTGCCGGCGCCGGTTCGCCACGGCTACGTGCTGCTCGTGGTAACCGCCGGCTGGATCCTCTTCCGCGCCGACAGCCCGGCGGACGCCGTCGTCTTCGTCCGGGCGCTGGTCGGGCTCGGGGCCGAGCCTTCGCTGAACAACCCGCTGCCGCTGACCGGCGGCGTGCAGATCGCGCTGGCGGTCGGCGCCGTCGCCGCCGCGCCCCTGCTGCCGGCGGTGAGCCGCTGGAGCGTGACCGTCGACTCCATCGCCACCGCGCTGCAGATGATCGTCACGGCGGCCGCGCTGTTCGTCTGGACGCGCCTGCTCCGCCAGGGACGACGCCCGTAGCGCCCGCGAGCGCTTCGCACCGGCGAGACGCCCACCGCGATGCGGCCGGATCGCGCTACCAGGGCTCGTCCTGCGTGACCCGCCAGCGGGTCGGCTCGTGGTGCTCCAGGTACTGCCGGCGGGTGATCCAGCCGAAGACCATCGCCTTGGTCAGCCACCAGTGGTCCGGCCGCAGGGCGAAGTAGATGTGCGCTACCACGAGACCGACCAGCGAGACGCCCACCAGCCCGTGGAGCACGTAGACCCAGCCCCAGGCCAACTCGCTGATCAGGTACTGGTTGTGGGCGAAGA
>WTGR01000442.1 GCA_011523485.1 Acidobacteriota bacterium | reverse complement strand
GGGTCGACTTCAAGAACGACTTCAAGCTCGGCGGCTACTTCCCGCTGCCCGGCGGCGCGCAGTTCAGCCTGGTGCTGAACAGCGTCACCGGCCGGCTGACGGGCGACATCCAGCGCGTCGACGAGCTGCTGCCGGTCAACTGGGTCATCACCCGCAACACCGTTTACGCGGCGGACGGCGGATCCACCGGCCGCTCCCCGACGTGCCAGGGCGCAACGGTGAACGGCGCGCCCTGCATGCCGGGGATGCCGGTCATCCCGGACATGGTGCAGTCGTCGATTACCGTGCCGGTTGCGCCCGCCGGGACGTTCCACCAGTTGCCCCGGACCAACATGGTGAACTTCAGCTTCCAGCGGATCTTCAATGCGGGTGGCGTCGAGTTCCGCCCGCAGCTCGAGATCTACAACGTGACCAACACCGACGTCTGGTACGCCGAGGCGTCGACCAACTACACGTCGGGCGTCTGGGCGCAGCCGAGCCGCTACGTGCTCGGCCGGATGCTGCGGCTGTCGACGCAGTTGAGCTGGTAGCTCTCGGGGGCGCGGCCTCCGCCCGCGAGAGGAGCCGCCCCCTTCCCTCCGAGACCGCGGTTCCCGGCCCGTCCGGCGGGGACCGCGGTCCTCCGCATGCGCCTTTCGTGCCCTTGTCGAGCGGATCGGCGCCCGGCTCGGACGGCTGGATGCTCGGGACGTCCGGCGTCTCAACCGGGCACTGGCATTCTGCATGGGGCTGTCGGATTGATCGACGAGCAAGGAAGCGCGGCCTCGGCGGACAGCCTGTCCTGGCTGGAAGCGGCGTGGCAGGATCTGCGCTACGGCGCGCGCGTCCTGCGCCGGGCGCCCCGGTTCACTGTCGCGGTGGTGCTCGTCCTGGGGCTGGGCGTCGGCGTGACCGCGGCGGTCTTCGCCATCGTCGACAGCCTGGTGCTGAACGCGGTGCCGTTCGCGGAATCGCGGCGGCTGGTGGAACTCTACCGGTGGGGACTGACCGGCGGCGGACCCTGGCAGCCGGCGGCGATGGTGGAGAGCTGGCGCAACGAGAAGACGCTGTTCGACGGTGTCGAGCCGTACGACCGCGTGGAGCGGGTCTTTACCGGCGGCGGCGAGCCCGAAACGATGCAGGGTGCCGAGGTATCGCCCGGCCTGTTGCCGCTGTTGGGCGTTGCTCCCGAGCGCGGGAGGGTGTTCGCTCCGGACGATGCCGCGGGCGCGCTCGGGATCATCAGCCACGCGACCTGGCAGACCCGTTTCGGCGGCCGGCCGGATATCCTCGGCCGCACGCTGCGCTTTGCGGATGATGCCCTCACCGTCGTCGGGGTCATGCCCGCGTCGTTCCGGTTTCCCGATGCGGACACCGCCTTCTGGGAGCCGCTCGACGAGCGTCGGCGAAGCGCGTCGGCCGATTGGCGCCGCCGCAACGTCTCGGTCCTGGCGCGTCTCGGGCGGGACGTGTCGTTCGATCAGGCCGACGACCGCGTGGCGGCGCTGGCCCCGCAGTGGAACACGGAGTGGGCCGCGAACGGGTTCACGACGCGGCTGAGGTCGCTGAACCAATTCGCCGGACTCGGCATCGATGCGGGCTTCGGATGGGTGCAGGGGCGGCGGAGCGCGCTGTTCCTGTTGCTCGGGGCGGTCGCGTGCGTCCTGTTGATCGCGAGCGCCAACGCGGCGAACCTGTTTCTTTCGCAGGCGTTGTCACGCACGCGGGAGTTCGCGATCCGCGCCGCCGCGGGGGCCGGCCGACTGCGGCTGGGCCGGCAGTTGCTGACGGAATCGGTGGTGATCTCGGCCCTGGCCGGACTGGCGGGTCTGGCGTTTGCGGGCTGGCTGGTCGGCCTGGTCGCCGCCGCCGTGCCGCCGGAGCTCGGCCGGCGGCTGCTCAACCCGATTGACGTGGACGGACGTGTGGCGAGCTGGGCGGCGCTGAGTGCGCTGCTGGCGGGTGCGGCGGCAACGCTTCCGCTTGCGCTGCGTACGATCGGTCGCGATCTCGTCCAGCCCCTCCAGGGGCGGGGGCCGGACGCCGCCGCCGGCCACGGCCGTATGCGGGGCGGTCTGATCGCCGTCCAGAGCGCGCTGGCGGTGGTCCTGCTGATCGGAGCGCTGCTGATGGGACGCTCGCTCTGGACCCTGTTCGCGGTCGATATCGGGTGGACCGCCGAACACGCCCTCGCGGTCGAGCCTCGATTGTCAGGCGCACGGTACGAGAGGGAAGAGGCGCGCTCCGCCTTCCTCAGCCAACTGGCCGATCTCGTCGCCGCGACGCCGGGCGTGGCGCTTGCCGCTCCCGCCGAGCAGGTGCCCTTCCTGCCCGGCCGGTTCTCGTTCGGTGAGCTGGACGCGGACGGAACCGGTATCGACCGGGCCGTGGTGACCCCCAACTACGTTTCCGGCCGCTATTTCCCGGCCGCCGGTATCCCGATCCTCCAGGGGCGCGGGTTCGACGAGGATGGCGCCGGACGGGATGTCGCCGTGGTGGGTCGGGACCTGGCCGACCGCCTCTGGCCGTCCGGCGCCGCGGTCGGGAAACGCTTTCGCATGCCCGGGATGCGGGGGGTGCCTGCGCTGAACGACGGCGACTGGCTCACCGTGGTCGGCGTGGCCGGCAGCGTATATGTCAACGGCTTCGATCTCGACCGGCCGGACCCGTACGAGATCTACCTTCCCTGGTCGAGTGAGGCGGACATCCAGGGACGGCCGCGGTTCGTGCTCGTACGCACGGTCTCGGGCGCGGATCCGGTCGGGCCGATCAAGCAGCGGGTCTGGCAGCTCGACCCGGAGTTGCCGGTCACCGTGCACGTCATGGACGACGTGGTAGGCGCCGCGCTCGCCGAGCCGCGCTTCTACACGACGCTGCTTGTGGCGTTCGCCGTTCTCGCGGTGCTCCTTGCCGGCGCTGGTCTGTATGCTGTGGTGGCGTACGAGACGAGCGCGCGGACGCGGGAGATCGGTGTGCGCGTCGCGCTCGGCGCTACCCGCGGCGCGGTGATCCGACACGTCCTCGGGCGCTCCGTGCTGCAGTCGGTCGCGGGGACCGTACTCGGGCTGTTGGGCGCCGTCGCGCTGACCCGGTTGCTGGCGCCCCTGTTGTACGAGACTGCGCCGACGGATCCGACGACGTTCGCAGCCGCCGCCGTCCTGCTGTTGTCGGCGACAGTAGCCGGCGCCTTGTTGCCTGCCCGGCGGGCGGCGGCGACGGAACCGATGACGGCGCTGCGCGCGGAATAGCGCCGTCGTGGAAAGTTCGGCGCGGTCCGGCCCCGTTCTCGACGACGGGAACGCTGGTCCAGTTCAGGAGACAGGGGAGGCATGGCCGAGCTGAAGACGAAGCAGAACGACGCGGACGTCGAGGCCTTTCTCGACGGCATCGAGAACGCGAAACGCCGGGAGGATTGCCGCGCCGTCGTCGACCTGATGGCCACGGCTACCGGCGAGCCGCCCGCGATGTGGGGCGACAGCATCATCGGCTTCGGCAGCTACCACTACAAGTACCCGACCGGCCGCGAGGGCGACTGGATGGCGACCGGCGTCTCGCCGCGCAAGCAGAGTCTGACCGTCTACATCATGACCGGCTTCCAGCGGCACGAGGCGCTGATGAAGCGGCTCGGCCGCTACACGACGGGGAAGTCCTGCCTCTACATCAAGAAGCTGGAAGACGTCGACATGGATGTGCTGCGGGAACTCGTCCGGGAGTCCTTCGAGCGGGTGTCGAAGGGGCAGTACGGCTGGTGACGCGCACAGTACCTTTGCCGCACGCGGTCCACGTCATAATCGAAGAGGATTGACGCGGCATCGGCATCGGGGGCAATGGAGGAATGCTGGGCGACGCAGAACTGATCGACCGCATCGAGGACGGCGAGAGCGACCGCGTGGAATTCACCGCCTCCACAACCGACCTCGACAAGTTCCGGGAGGCGATCTGTGCGTTCGCCAACGACCTCCCTGGAAACGGAGAACCCGGGCTGCTCTTCATCGGACTGCAGGACGACGGACGCTGTGCCGGTTCGACCATCGACGATCGCTTGCTGCAGACGCTGGGCGGATTGCGGACCGACGGGAAGATCCTGCCGTTCCCCGTCATGGAGGTCTCCAGGAGACGACTGCGCGACTGCGACGTGGCCGTGGTCCAGGTGGAGCCATCGGACAACCCGCCGCTGAAGGTGGACGGCCGTTGCTGGATTCGCACAGGTCCCCGAAGGGGGCAGGCCACCGCCGAGGAGGAACGCCGCCTCACCGAGAAACGTCGCTGGGGCAACGTTCCATACGACATGCACGGCGTTGCCGGGGCCACCGTAGAGGCCGACATGGACCTGCGCGCGTTCGAGAACGACTATCTGCCCAGCGCGGTTTCCCCGGAAGTGCTGGCGGAGAACCGTCGTGAACGGGGGGAGCAACTGAGAGCGCTGCGTCTCGTGGCGCCGAACGACGAGCCGACGGTCACGGCGATCCTCGTGCTGGGTAGGGATCCGCGGTACTGGTTTCCCGGGGCGTATCTGCAGTTCGTTCGCTACGCGGGAACCGAGGTGACGGACGACATTCTCGATCATGCCGAGCTTTCCGGCCCGCTGCCGGAGCAGTTACGTGAAGCGGACCGCGTGCTGCGATTGAATATCGCTCACGCTCTCGACACGCGCGGAGAACGGCACGTCGAGGCGCGAAGCTATCCCTACGAGGCCCTCCGTGAGCTCCTTCGGAACGCGGCGATTCACCGGAACTACGAGAATTCCCATACTCCCGTCCGGATCTCCTGGCTTGCCGACCGGGTTGAAATCCTGAGCCCCGGTTCCACGTTCGGGGAAGTCGGTCGCGACAACTTCGGACGGGGAGCGACCTCCTACCGCAACCCCACGATCGCGGAAGCCATGAAGAACATGGGCTTCATGCAGCGCTTCGGAATCGGCATCGAGACGGCGCGCAGGACGTTGGCGGAGAACGGCAATCCACCGCCCGAGTTCGACGTGCAGGAGGCCTTCGTGCTCGTCACCGTTCGGAGACGGCCATGACGACCGTCGCCTTCTTCAACAACAAGGGAGGAGTGGGCCAGACGTCGCTCGTCTATCACCTGGCCTGGATGCTGCGGGAGTTGGGCCGGCGTGTCGTCGCCGCGGACCTGGACCCGCAGGCCAACCTGACCGGCATGTTTCTCGACGAGACCGGGTTGGAGCGTCTATGGAGAGATGGAAATCAGGGCACGATCGACGAGGGAGTCGCTCCCCTGTTCGAGGGCACGGGGGATATCGTCGAGTCCCCGCAGATCGAGAAAATCGGCGAGAGGATCGGCTTGTTGATGGGCGACCTCGCCCTCTCCAGGCGGGAGGACGAGCTTTCCACGCAATGGCCGAAGTGCCTGGACGGGGACAAGCGGGCGTTTCGCGTCACTACGGCTTTCGCGCGGCTGATCGCACGGGCCGGAAGGCGATTCGGAGCGGATCTGGCGCTGTTGGACGTCGGCCCGAATCTCGGCGCGATCAACCGGGCCGCCCTGGTCGCCAGCGATTACGTGGTCATCCCGTTGGTTCCCGACCTGTTCTCCTTGCAGGGACTGAGAAACGTCGGACCGACCCTGAGGGACTGGCGTCGCGCCTGGCGCGAGCGTGCCGTAAGGAAACCGCAGGAGTTGGAGATTGATCTGCCTTCGGGCGACATGAAACCGCTCGGCTACGTCATCATTCGGCATTCCATCCGGCTCTCCAGTCCCGTGCAGGCGTATGGCCGATGGATTGACAAGATCCCCTCGGAGTACGCTGAGGCAGTGACGCAGGACAGTCTACCGTCCGCGCCGACGGAGCAGGATCCGAACTGCCTGGCGCACCTGAAGGACTATCGTTCGCTCGTGCCCATGGCGCAGGAGGCGAACCGTCCCATGTTTCTGCTGAAGCCGGCCCACGGCGCCATCGGCGCGCATCAACGGGCGGTCCGTGAGTGCTACGTGGACTTCCATGACCTCGCACGAGAATTGCTCGTGCGTCTCGACAGCGGCTGTTGACGTCCGCCGGTCCCGGCCACTCGCACGATGAAGCTCGACAATCTGCAGCGGGCCCACCTTCGGGCTTGGGTTCAGGGAGCGTTTCGGCTGGTCATGGTTCTGGTGACGAGGCGGGGCGGACGCCGGACGAGGCGAGGCACCGAGTCCGGATTCCCCGGTCGTTCGCGATTGCGACCACGGAAGTGACGGTGGCGCAGTTTCAGCAGTTTCTCGACGCGAATCCCGAGGTGAAGGCGCAGCATACCCGGCTCGACAACCCTGGCCAGATCGCCGAGGCTCTCCAACGCTTGAGCCCGGATGACGACGGCCCCCGAACCATGATGACCGGGTACGAAGCCGCGATGTACTGCAACTGGCTCAGTCGGCAAGCAGGACTGCCGGAGTCCGAGTGGGTCTACCCGACCGGGTTCCACGAGATCCGCGCGGGCCGGATTCCCGGACGTCGGGCGTGGCGGATCCATCGATTTCAGCCCAGGTGCCACAACGTCAAGGTCGGATTCGCGCGGGTCCTGACCCGACTCGCCGACCGGGCCGGATAGTCGACGCTGTCCACCCCCGCGACCAAGTGCGGCACGAGGTGGACATTCTCGGAAACCCCTTGGTTACGGCAACGCGAACACGAACAGGTTGTTCCCGGCGCTCGGCGTGATCTCCGGCGTCAGCCGGATGAACCCCGACGCGGTGCCGGCCGTCCCCGTGCTCACCGCCACGTACTGCCGCCCGTCGACCGCGTAGGTGATGGGGAAGCCGGTGACCGCCGAGCCGAGGTTGATCTCCCAGAGCACCGCGCCGGTCTCGTCGTCGAAGGCGCGGAAGCGGCCGTTGACGTCGCCGCCGAAGACGAGTCCGCCGCCGGTCGCGACGAGGGACATGGTGGCGGTCCGTTGCGAGTGGATCCATTCGGTGGCGCCGGTCTCGGCCGAGATCGCCTGCACCGTGCCGAGCTGATCGAAGCCGGGGGCGAACTCGGTGCGCACCGCGAGCGCGTAGAGGTCCATGCCGCCGTCGCGGGTGGCCATCATGCGCGCACAGGCGTTGCGCAGCGGCATGTACATGCGGTTGGTCCGGGGGCTGTAGGCGCCGGCCTCCCAGTCCTTGCCGCCGATCCAGG
>WTGR01000779.1 GCA_011523485.1 Acidobacteriota bacterium | reverse complement strand
CAGGTCACCAGCCGGCAGTCCACCGGGACGGTGACCAACTCGCAGCTCGTGCTGATGGACGGCCGCAGCCTCTACCTCGATTTCTTCGGCCTGGTCATGTGGGACCTGCTGCCGGCCAACCAGGGCGACATCGAGCAGATCGAGGTGGTGCGCGGACCGGCGTCCGCGACCTGGGGCGCCAACGCCATGACCGGGGCCGTCAACATCATCACGAAGCCGCCGCGGCAGTCGGTGGGGACGACGGTGACGATGAGCGGCGGCTGGATCGACCGGGACGCGGGCTCGACGGTGGGTCAGGGCGTCGGCTCGATGTTCGGCACGAACGCGACGGTCACGCGGGCGCCCACCGACCGGCTGGCCTACCGCATCAGCGCCGGCTACTTCCGGTCCGATGCCTTCCCGCGTCCGACGGGCCGGATTCCGGTCATCGACGATCCGCGGGTGCCGGGAGCCACGGTGGGCGGTGCGCAGTATCCGGAGGACCGCGACGACACGTTCGGCGGGGCCTTCGCCAACCGGGGCACGAGCCAGCCGAAGTTCGACGTGCGGGTGGACCAGGATCTGGCGGACGGCCGGATCTCCTACTCGGGCGGCGTTGCCGGGACCGAGGGGCTGGTGCACACCGGGGTGGGCCCGTTCGACGTCCAGCGCGGGTCGTACATGGGCTACGCCAAGGTGGGGTACGAGCGGGGCGACCTGCGGGCGCAGGTGTTCACGAACATCCTCAACGGCGGCGCGCCGAATCTCCTGCTGCCGGACCCGAACACGGGGCGGCCGGTCCAGCTCGGGTTCAAGTCCGAGACCGTCGATGCGGAGATCGGCCACTCGACGTTCGTCGGCCAGCGGAACTACCTGACCTACGGCGGCAACGTGCGCCGCAATACCTTCGACCTCACCATCGGCCCGGACGCGAACGACCGCCTCGAGCTCGCCGCCTACCTGCAGGACGAGATCTTCTTCGACCGCTTCCGCCTCGTCCTCGGCGGGCGGGTCGACAAGTTCGGCAACCTGGCCAGGCCGGTGTTCTCGCCCCGCGTATCGTTCATGATGAAGCCGGGCGTCGATCACTCGGTGACGCTTTCCTACAACCGGGCGTTCCGCTCGCCGTCGATGATCGAGAACTTCCTGGACATGCAGGTCGTCCAGCCGGTCGATCTGAGCGGGCTGGCGGTGTTCCGGCCGTTCCTGCCGTTGCTGCTGCCGCCGAGCCTGCCGCCGGCGGCCGCGCCGGGAGCGCTGCGGCAGCTCGAGCAGCAGCTCGACCAGACCACCGCACAGCCGTTTCCGCTGGTGGTCCGCGTGGCCGGCAGCGACGTGCCCGTGGGCGACACGGCGCGTGTCGGGATCAGGGAGGAATCGCTCACCGCCTACGAGCTGAGCTACACGGGCACGTTCGGCCGGCGAACGACGGCCGGCGCCGCCTACTACCTGAACCGGCGGGACGATCCCATCAGCCTCGTCTCGCTGCCGATCGACGCCGACCCCTACACGGCGCGGAACCCGCCGCCGGGGTGGCTGCTTCCGCCGCAGGCCCTGTCGTTCATGGCGCTGGTCGGGGCCTTCCTGCCGCAGACGGCGTACACCTACGTCAACCTGGGGCCGACGCAGCAGGTCGGCGCCGAGCTGTGGGTGGACCACCGGTTCTCGCGATCGATGTCCGCCTGGTTCAACTACTCGTGGCAGGACGATCCGGAGATCCTGGCGTCCGACAACCCGAACCTGCCGACCGAGCTCACCCTGCCCCCGACCCACCGGGTCAACGTCGGCGCGTCCCTGGACGGATCGCGGTTCCTCGGCAACCTGTCGGTAAGCGCCGCCACCGCCGCGCTCTGGTCGGACGTGCTCACGCCGGAGTATCACGGCTACTCGGACGGCTACACGATGGTGAACGGCAGCTTCGGGGTGAAATGGAACGGCGGCGCGATCACGACGCTCGTCAAGGTGACGAACCTCTTCAACCAGAGCATCCAGCAGCACGTCTTCGGCGACATCCTGCGGCGCACCGTCGTGGGCGAGGTGCGGTTCAGCCTGTAGCGCCCCGAAACGCCTCGCGGGCTCGGCGTTTCGGCCCATCCCCCCGCTCCACGACCTTGCGTCGCAGAACCTCGCTCCGCTGCGTTCTGCGGCGCAAGCTCCTGGCCCGACAGTCGTCGCCGAACGCGACAGAACGCAGCGGGCGCGGTGCGGCTCGGCCGCGGTCACCAGTCGTAGCCGACGGAGCCGACGACGCTGAGCCCGGGGCTGGAGTAGCGATCGATCACCGGGTCGTTCGCCAGCCGGCCCCGTACGTTCCACCACTCGAAGTACTTCGCATCCGTCAGGTTGAGCAGGCCGAACCGCAGCGTGAGCGATTCGGCCAGCGAGACGAAGCCCACCAGGTCGACCACGGCGTAGCCGTCGGGCTCGAAGAAGTCGTCGTCGTGACGTCCGGCGGCGGACTCGACCAGCCGCACGGACAGCTCCTGGCCCCAGCGGCCCGAGGGGCGCGCGTAGCGCAGGCCGGCCACGCCTTCGTTGGGGGCGACGGAGCCGAGCGGCGTCGATTCGGCGAGCGCCGGGGTGGCGGCGTCCTGGAGCACCTCGACGCCCTCGATCCGGGCGTAGCTGCCGCGCAGCGTGAAGCTGCCGTTCAGGTAGGCCTCGGCGCGCACTTCGAGGCCGCGGATTCTCGCCGCTTCGAGGTTCTCGCTCCGGAACTCGAGCAGCCGCGTGCCCGGGTTCTCGCCGAGGGACTTGAGCTCGATGAAGCCGTCGTACCAGTTCGAGAAAACGGTTGCGGCCAGACTCGCCCGATCGAGGTCGGCCCGCACGCCGAGCTCGATATTGTCGCTGCGTTCGGCGCGCAGCCCGGTGTTGGGCAACGTCGTGTAGCCGCCGCGCAGACTCGTGAAGCCGGTGTTGACGGCGCTGTACGGCGGCGCCCGGAATCCGGCGGCGTACTGCCCGTGCACCGTCAGCGCGTCGTTCAGCCGCACGGCGGCGCCGACCTTGGGCGAGAGTGCGGCGTCGGCGAAATCGGCCGCCTCCGGGTTGTGGCCGGCGAGGTAGATCGGATCCTGCTGGTCCGCGTCGAGCGTGTAGCGGTCGTAGCGCAGCCCCGGCACCAGCGTGACCCGGCCGAGCAGGAATTCGGTCTGGACGTAGGCGCCGGCTTCGCCGACGGCGCTTCGCGGAAAGTACTTCGTGGGGAAGACGAGGTCCGTCGGGACCGGCGTCCCGTCGCGGGCGAAGGTCTCGGTGCGGTCGCGCAGGATGTCGAAGTCGTCCGCCGTGTAGCTGCCGCCGGCCGTCAGCAGCACGCCGTCGCGCGGGCCGGGCAGCCGGTGCCGGACCTGCACGGAGCCGCCGTAACCGGCCTGCTCGTAGTCGAGGGTGCCGTGGCGCAGGGTCGGGGCCAGCGCACCGTCGACGAACGTCAGGCGCTCGCGGTCGATGACCTGCGACGTATCGTTCGCGTGGCCGTGCACGCGCCAGGAGAGGTGGTCGAGACGCCGGCCGGCGAGCGTGTGGTCCAGCGACACCCGCAGGCGGTCCTGCGTGTCGACCGCATCCGAGTCCAGGGTGTCGTAGCGCAGGTTGCCCAGCGCGATCCGCGCCCGGTCCGAGAACCACTCCGTTTCGGCGCGCGTGTCGTAGACCTCGGCCGCCGCACGCAGCATGTTGCCCGGGGAAGGCGTCACGACCAGCTTGGCCAGGAGCTGCGCGCCGGCGACGTCCTGCGGGTTCGGCGCCGTGCGGGTGTCGTCGGTCGTGGTCACGACGCCCTGGTTCCGGATCTCGTGGCCGCGCCGGACGCCGGCGAAGAGCGAGCCCTGTATGCGATCGGTTCCCGCGGCGAGCGAGAGCTGGCCGCTCGTCTCGTTGGCGCGGCCGTCCCAGGTGGTCTTGGCGCCGACGTGAAAGCGGCGCCCGCGCAGGTAGTCCGCCGGATCCTTCGTGAACAGCGACACCACGCCGCCGAGGGCGTCGCTGCCGTAGAGCGCCGAGTTGGCGCTGCGCACGATCTCCACCGACTTCAGGACATCGACGTCGAGTCCCGCCTGGTGAATGCTGAAGGGGCCGAAGGCGAACTGCTCGGCGGTCTGCACGCCGTCGACCTGCGTCAGGACCCGGTTGCCGCCGATGCCGCGGATGTTGAAGCCGTTGAGGCCGAGCCGGGTCACGTTGTTCTCGACGTAGACTCCCGGCTCGTACTTGACGAGGTCGGCGAAGTCCTGCACGAGGCGCTCCTGAATCGTCTCGTCGTCGATGACCGAGACCATGCCGGGAATGTCCTGCACCGGCGCCGGCCGGAGGGTCGCGGTGACGGTGACCGCGTCGAGAAAGCTGAGGGGGTCTTCGCCGGGTTGCGGGGTTTCCCGATCCGGCTCGGCCGGCCGCTCGGCCGCCGGCCGCTCAGCCGCCTGCTGGTCAGCGGCGCCGTTCTGAGCCGGGGCGGCACCGGCGGCGAACAGGAGCCCGAGGGTCATCCCCAGCACGGGGACGGCAGGATGGTGGACTACGAGATGCATGGGCTGGCGAAGGATCCATTGTTCCACGGTTGCCCGCCGGTGCGCCACGAAGCGGCGGACGCGGTAGTGTGGTAGTTTCACTTTCCCACCAGCCCGCCGCCCTTGACGGGCGGGCAGCGCGGCCAGTACGGTTCAGAAACCACATGCCCAAAGGCCCGAACGGAGAATGGCGGCCGGTCGGCGACAACGAGTGCGCAGCCCACGTCTGCCGCGTCCTGCTCGGCGAGACACCGGAGACATACGAGGCGCCGGCGCCGGCCGAGGGCAGGCGTGTCATGTTGGCGCGGCGTGCCAGCAAGGGCGGGAAGGCCCGCGCCGCGAAGCTGACCCGGGAACGCCGGAGCGAGATCGCAACCGGTGCCGTGGCGGCGCGGGAGTCCCGCCGCAAGAATTACAAGAAGTAGAGGCGGATCAGTCGTTGGTCGGGTGGCCGTCGAAGTGATCGATCAGATAGCCGCGGAACTCTTCCATCTGTGAGTCCAGGCGCTGTTCGAGCGCTCGCACCTCCGCGGTTATCGTGCCCCGGATGCTCCAGGTCGCCGTCGCCACAGCCACGACTATCGTCAGGACGATCCCCACGAACGCGAACCATTCCCCCTTGGTCACACCTCGAGTGTATCACCGAACGCCGATCGAGCGGTGCAGTCCGGATTCAGCTCGACGTGGATGAAGCGTGGGCCGTCAGCGCTGTCGGTCGGCTTGACGGGCCAGCCGCATGAGTCGCACATGAACCCGTCCGGTGTCTCCTTGATGCCCAAGGCGCGGATCGCCTTGAACAGGTGCAGCGCGGCCTCGGCACTGATCCTCGGCGATGGAGTAGCGGGCGGCGGATCGGCTCGAACGGAGCACCTCGGGTTCCTCGCCCGTGGCGTTGGCGGCGGTCATTCCGCCCACGCGGTATATCGCCGCGCCGTCGGAAACCAGGGCCGCGCCCTGCAGCAGGGGACCGCGGGCGAGCTCTTCCCACGTCCGGCCCGGTTCGAGCACCAGCCGGCGAAACCCGGGGCTGATGTTCTCCATCGAATGCATGTGGGTGCGGCCGACGTGGCCGCCGTAGACGTACAGGGCGCCGTCGTGGGCGACCGCCCCGAAGCTGGCCACGGCGTCCACCAGATCCGGCGGGCGCCACGCGCCGGCGGCCGCGTCCTGCGCGGGGAGCGGAGAGGGGGAGAGCAGGACCAGGGCCGGGATGAGGCCTGCCAGCACGGACGGGACGGAACGAGTCATGGCGTCTCCCGTTGCACGTCACGACGGGCGTCGCCTACACTCGAACCGGGCGAGCGCCGTCACGCGTGCTCTGTGTGATGGGTCCGCGCGGCGGACCTCGCGCTCAACCAGCTCGCCGGGTGCTGCACCACCCGGCGAGCAATCTGCCCTCGAACTGAGACTGAGTCTCAGTTGCAGTGTTGGTTCACTGTATCTCCGACCATTTCGGTTGGTCAAGCGAAATCGCGGCGAAAGTTGCTGGAACGAGTCGGGCGGGTTCCATTGGCGCTTGCCGACGATGACGCCTGGTGCGCCGGGCCGCCCGACGACGATGTATGCTGAGCGCGGGCGCCTCGGTCGGGCGCCGGAGACCGATGCGAAACTGGCTGCTGGCCGCCGCGGCGTGCGCCCTGTACCTGCTGCACCAGGACATCTGGTTCTGGAACGCGGCGCGGCCCCTGGTCTTCGGTTTCCTGCCGATCGGACTGTTCTACCACGCCGTCTACTCGCTGATGGTCGCGGTCCTGATGTGGGCGCTGGTGCGGTTCGCCTGGCCCGCGCATCTGGAGGCTGACGCAGAATCGGCGGACACGGTCTCCGACCCGACGGCCGGGACTGGAGAGCGTGCGTGATTCCCGCGATCGTCGTCTTCCTCTACCTCGGCGTCGTCCTCTACATCGGCATCTTCGCCTTCCGGCGCGCCGGGGGCCGCGAGGAGGCGGAGGGCTATTTCCTCGCCAACCGCTCGCTCGGCCAGTACGTCTTCCTGCTCTCGCTGTTCGGCACCAACATGACGGCGTTCACCATCCTCGGCTCGGCGGGGCACGCCTTCGCCAACGGGGTGGTGACCTACGGGCTGATGGGCTCGTCCTCGGCGATCGTCATTCCCCTGACGCTGTACCTGTTCGGCACCCGGATCTGGGCGCTCGGCAAGCGGTTCGGCTTCATGACGCCGGTGCAGATGTACCGCGACCGGTGGGAGTGCGGGCATATCGGGACCGCCATCTTCGCGGTGCAGGCGACGCTGCTCGTGCCCTACATCGTCATCGCGGTGATGGGCGGCGGAACGACGCTGAACGCGGTGAGCGGGGGCGTGGTGCCGTACTGGTTCGGGGGCCTCGTCGTGGCCGCCGTGGTGATGAGCTACGTCTTCTTCGGGGGCATGCAGGGGACGGCGTGGGTCAACACGTTCCAGACGGTCCTCTTCCTGACCTTCGGAGCGGCCGCCATCGTGTTCATCGGGGTGAGCATCGGCGGTTTCCCGCAGGCCATGGAGCGGCTGGCCGCCGCGCCGGAGACGGCGGCATTGCTGACCCGCGAGCGCGTGCCGCCGGCGTTCTTCTTCAGCTACATGCTGATCCCGCTCTCGTCGATCATGTTCCCCCACATCTCCATCTTCTGCCT
>WTGR01000774.1 GCA_011523485.1 Acidobacteriota bacterium | reverse complement strand
ACTTGAACGCGCTCATCTCGACCGGCAGCTCGGCCGGCGCCACGACGTCCGGCAGAAAAACGAAGCGCCAGCCGGCGAGCTGGGCCCGGTAGCTCAGGTCGAGGTCCTCGGTGAGGGTGTCGTGCTGCCAGCCGCCCGCCGACTCGATCGCCGCGCGCCGCCAGATGCCCGCCGTGCCGTTGAAGTTGAAGAAGCAGCCGCCGCGGTGCCGGCCGCCGTGCTCCAGCACGAAATGACCGTCGAGGAGCAACGCCTGCAATCGGGTGAGCAGCGAGTAGCGGCGGTTGGCATGTCCCCAGCGCGCCTGGACCATGCCGACCCGCGGGTCGGCGAAGACGCCGACCGCCCGCTCGAGGAAGTCGGGCGGCGGCATGAAATCGGCGTCGAAGACCGCAATCAGCTCGCCGGTCGCGAAGCGCAATCCGTGAGCGAGCGCTCCCGCCTTGAAGCCGACCCGGTCCGTCCGCTGCCGGTGGCTGATGACGAGGCCGCGCGCCCGCCACCGGTCGACCGCCGCGCGGGCGACACGGCAGGTATCGTCCGTCGAGTCGTCCAGCACCTGCACTTCGAACCGGTCGCGCGGGTAGCGGAGGCGCGCCACGGCCTCGATCAGCCGCTCGACGACGTACACCTCGTTGAAGACGGGAAGCTGCACGGTCACGCGCGGCGGCTCCGTCCGCACCTGACCGCAGGCCGGGGGACGGCGGCCGGGAGGCCGGCCGTTTGTGTAAAGATACAGCAGGTACCCCCGGTGAGCACCGTAGACGCTGAGGCCGACCAGCACCGCGAAGTACAGCCCCACCACGAGCACATCCGGCGGCGACATTGGCGGCGACGGTACAATCCCGGTGGCGTCAAGTCAACGAGACCGCCCGCGTGGTCGCGCCATCCGCGGACATGACGACTGACGACGTGCGCGCGATCCTGTCGGAGTTCGAGGGCGGCACGATCGGCCGGCGCGACGCCGAGGCGCGCATCCTCGATCTCGTACGGCGCGCGCCGTTCGAGAATCTCGGATTCGCCCGTGTCGATCACCATCGGGGCGTCCGTCAGGACTGTCCGGAGATCGTGTTCGGCGCCGGCAAGACGCCCGCGCAGACCGCCGCCATCGCCGAACGCATCGTCGCGAACGGCGACACCCTCATCGTCACCCGCACCGGCCACGACGCGTTCGAGGCGGTGCGCACGGTCGTACCGGACGCGCAGTTCCACGCCGCGGCCCGGATCATCACCCGCAGCGCGGTCGCGGAGCCGACCGGCCGGGGTATCGTCCTCGTCGTCGCGGCGGGCACATCCGACCTGCCCGTGGCCGAGGAGGCGAGGGTCGCGGCCGAGGCCCTCGGCAACCGGGTCGACACCGTGTACGACGCGGGCGTCGCCGGGCTGCACAGGTTGCTGGCCGAGCGCGAGCGCCTCGACGCCGCGCGGGTCGTCATCGCCGTCGCCGGCATGGAGGGCGCGTTGCCGAGCGTGATCGGCGGCCTGATCCGGGCGCCGGTCATCGCGGTGCCGACGAGCATCGGGTACGGCGCCAGCCTCGGCGGGCTGGCGGCGCTGCTCGGCATGCTGAACAGTTGCGCAACGGGCGTAGCCGTCGTGAACATCGACAACGGGCTCGGCGCGGCGGCGATGGCGAGCCTGATCAATCACCTGAAGTAACCGCGATCGACAGCACGATGAACGACGGAACCCTCCAGGCGCTGGAATTCGATCGTATCGTGACCGCGGTCCGCAGTCTGGCGCTCACGCCGCTCGGCGCGACGGCGCTCGACCGCCTCGCGCCGGCAACCGATGCCGGCGGGGTCGCCGCCGCGCTCGCGGCCACCAGCGAAGGCCTCGCGTACATCGACGCGAATGCCCCGTTCGGCCTCGACGCCCCCGCCGATCTGGAGCAGACCGTCGCGGCGCTCGCCGTGGAGGGGCGCGTCGTCGAGCCGCTCCAGCTCGTCGGACTGGCCCGCTTCCTGGCCTCGATGGACGCGGTCTGCGCGGCGTTCGGCGCCGCCGCCGGCGGACCGTATCCGACGCTGGAAGCCGTCATCGGCGCCGTGCAGTCGTTCGAACGGGAGGTCCAGGCAATCCGCGCCGCCATCAATCCCGAGGGCGAGGTGCTCGACGACGCCAGCCCCAAGCTGCGCACGCTGCGAGAGCGCCTGCGCCGGCAGCGCAACCGGCTGCGCGGCACGCTCGAATCGTACCTGCGCGGGCGGGACACGGCGAAGTACCTGCAGGAAAGGGTGGTCACCGAGCGGGGAGGCCGGTTCGTGCTGGTCGTCCGATCCGAGCACCGCGCCGCGATCCCGGGCATCGTGCACGGCAGCTCGGGCAGCGGGGCGAGTCTGTTCCTCGAGCCGCTGAGCACCGTCGAGATAAACAACGACATCGTCGCCCTCGAGGAGCTCGAGAGCGAGGAGATCCACCGGATTCTGCTCGGTCTCGCCAACACGGTGCGCAAGCGCGCCCTCGATCTGCGGCGGACGCTCGCCGCGGCCGAAGAGCTGGACGTCATCCAGGCGCGGGCGAGCTTCTCGCGTCTCGTCGACGGCGTGGAGCCGGCCATCGCGGCCGATGCCCGGATCGAGCTGCCGGAGGCCAGGCACCCGCTGCTCATCGCCGCGGTCCGCGCACGGGCCGGGGGCGACGACCGGGCGGACGGGAAGGACCCGGCGCGGGACGGACCGGTGCCGGTCGATCTGCACATTGCGCCGCCGGTCGGCGCACTGATCGTCACCGGGCCCAATACCGGCGGCAAGACCGTCGCGCTGAAGACCGTCGGCCTGCTGGTCCTCATGGCCCAGGCCGGCCTCCATGTGCCGGCCGGCCGGGGAGCCTCGCTGCCGGTGTTCCAGGCGGTCTTCGCGGACATCGGCGACGAGCAGTCGATCGCCGACAGCCTGTCGACCTTCTCCGGCCACATCACGAACATCGTCGCCATGGAGAACCGGCTGGTCCTGCCGGCCCTGGTGCTGCTGGACGAGGTCGGCGCCGGTACGGATCCGGTCGAAGGAGGCGCACTGGGCGCCGCGATCATCGATCACTTCCGGCGGCGGGGGGCCCTCGTGGCCGCGACGACCCACGACGACATGCTGAAGTCGTACGCCTCGACGACAGGCGGCGTCGCCTGCGCCGGCTTCGGATTCGATCCGGAAACCTATGCGCCGACCTATCGGCTGACGTACGGCTCGCCCGGACGGAGTCTGGCGCTCGAGATCGCGGCGCGGCTGGGCGTTCCTCCCTCCATCGTCGACGACGCACGCGGCCGGCGCAGCGCCCGCGAGGCGCAACTCGCCGAGCACCTCGCCCGCGTCGAGCGCGACATGGCGCAGGTGAACGCCCAGCGTGCCGAACTGGAGGCGGGCCGCCGCCGGCTCGAGGACGAGCGCACGGCGCTGGAGCGGGCGCGGCAGGCGTTCGAGGAGAAGGAGAGGGCCGCGCGCCAACGCCTTCGAACCGGCGTGGACGCCGAGATCAAGGCGGCGCGTTCCCTCGTCGAGGAGATCGTCAAGGACCTGCGGGCCCGTGCGGGGGCGCTCGTGAAGCCGGCCGGCGACCGGGCCGGCGACCGGCCCGGAAAACGGGTCACCACCGGCGCGACCGGCGAATTGAAGCGCGCGGCGATCGACGCGCTCGAGCGGATCCGGGACCAGTCCGTTGCGGCGCCGCCGGAACCGCCCGCACCCTCCCCGCCGGCCGCCCCGCCCGCCGCGGGCAGCCGCGTCCGAGTCGAAAGCCTGGGACTGGAAGGGATCCTGGTCGCGATCCACGGCGAGGGCGCCGAGATCGAAGCGCGGGGGAAGCGTCTGCACGTGCCGGCCGAACACCTCCGCGTCGTCGAGGCGACGCCGGCGGCCGGCGGCGGCGTGACGGTCGCGGTGGCGGCGGACACCGATGCCCCGCAGGAGCTCAACGTCATCGGTTGCCGTGTCGACGATGCGCTGTCGCGCGTGGAGAAGTACGTGGATCAGGCGCTGCTCGGCGGGCTGGGGCAATTGCGGGTGATCCACGGCCACGGAACCGGGCAGTTGCGGCGCGCCATCGCCGGCTTCCTCGACGAGCATCCGCTGGTGGCGAAGTTCCAGGCGGCCGCGCCGGAGCATGGCGGCCGGGGCGTGACGATCATCGAGCTCAAGGACTAGCAGTCCGCATGGCGCGCTTCCCGCCGGGGTTCATCGCCGATCTCAAGGCGCAGGCCGACATCGTCCAGGTAATCCAGGACGTGGTGCCCCTCAGGCAGGTGGGAGGCACGTTCAAGGGCCTGTGCCCGTTCCATCGCGAGAAGACCCCGAGCTTCAACGTCAACCGCGAGAAGGGCTTCTTCCACTGCTTCGGCTGCTCGACCGGCGGCGACGTCGTGAAGTTCGTCGAACTCTACGAGAAGCTCAGCTTTCCGGAGGCCGTGCAGGCCCTGGCCCAGCGCTTCGGATTGACCGTCCCCGAATCGGACGACCCGCAACGCGACAGGGCCGAGAGCGCGGAGCGCGAAGCGTTGCTCCACGTGCATGAGATCGCCGACGACTACTTCCGCGCGCAACTGCGCTCCGCAGGCGGCGCCGCCGCGCTGCGCTACCTCGAGCGGCGGGATATCCGGCCGGAGACGATCGAGCGGCTCGGCCTGGGCTACGCGCCGCACGGAGGCGGCCTGACCCGCCACCTGCTGGATCGGCGTCAGCCGCTCGAGTTGCTGCTCAAGAGCGGCCTCGTGGCGAAGCGCGACGGCGGCGCACCCTACGACCGGTTCCGCAACCGGCTGACGATTCCGATAGCGCGCGACACCGGGTCGGTGGTCGCATTCGGCGGCCGGGCGCTCGCGGCCGATCAGCAGCCCAAGTACCTCAACTCGCCGGAGACGCCGCTGTACTCGAAGAGCCGGACCCTGTACGGCCTCCACCTGACGCGACAGGCCGTACGAGAGGTCGGCTACGCCGTCCTCGTCGAGGGGTACTTCGACCTCGCCCAGGCCCTGCAGGCCGGCGTGAAGCCGGTCGTCGCCACGTGCGGGACGGCGCTGACCGACCAGCATGCGCGGCTGTTGCGACGCTTCTGCTCCCGGGCGCTCCTGAGCTTCGATCCCGACTCGGCCGGCGAGGGCGCCGCCGCCCGCTCGGGCGAGCTCCTGCTCGCCCAGGGGTTCCACGTCAACGTCGTGCAGCTTCCTCCCGGCGACGACCCGGACGGCTACATCCGGCAGCAGGGCGGCGAAGCCTATGCGCAGCGCCTCAGGACGTCGCGGCCGTACCTCGACGACGTGCTCGATCGCGCCTCGGCCGGGCGCGACTTCTCCCGCGTGCGGGACAGCCGGGCTCTGCTCGAAGGGATGAAGCCGGTAGCCCGGGCCATCCGGGATCCGGTCGCCCTCGACAGGTTCATCGACCGGGTCGAGCACCTCGCCCGGGTGACGGAAGGCCTCTTCCGAGCGGAGTTGCGCGAGGAGGCGAAGCCGCAACGGTCGGCCGTGCAAGCCGACATCCGTGCCGCGCAGACGGCGCTCCTGCCCGCCGAGAAGGGACTCATCTGGGCGCTGATGCGCGATGCCGCGGCCGCGCAGTCGGTGCTCTCCGAGCTGGAGCCGGACGACCTGGAAGGACTGCAGACGGCTCGCATCCTCGACGTCGCCCGGACCCTTGCGACCATCCCTTCCGCCGGACTGCCCGAGACGCTCGTCGAACGCCTCGACGAGGAGGACGCGGAGCTGGTGAGGACGACCGCGCGGGACCCCGTGGCGGCGGCAGACGTCTCCGACTGCGGGATCGAGTTGCGAAAACGGCGCTACGACCGCGAGCGGGCCGCCCTGCAGCGGGCCATCGACGACCGGCAGCAGGACGGCTCGCCGGACGCCCTCGAGGAAATCGTCGATCTCTGGAGGCGCAAGAAGGATCTTCTGCAACGCATCGAGGAGCTCGCGGGATGACGGCGCGCGGCCGCGCCGCGGCGCGTACCGTGCGGGATCCGCGGGCGCCGAGCACGATGGAGCGCCGCCATATACAATCTCCACCGTGGCGCGTCCCCCCGCGGCGAAGGCCCTGAGTGGCGCGCTGATCCGCAACGGCAAGCCGACCGCACGAGGTGACGGGATGCCAGGCAAGCAGTTGTCGATCGAAGAGCGCTACGACGAGATCCAGCAACTGATCATCGTCGGCAAGGAGCGCGGCTATCTCCTCTTCGATGAGATCAACGAGTTGCTTCCGGCCGGGATGAGCTCGTCGGAAGAGCTCGACGAGTTGTTCTCCTCGCTCGGAAACGCCGGCATCGAGGTCGTCGAATCGGAAGACAAGTACAAGGAAAAGAAGCGCCTCGAGCGCGCCGCGGAGGGAAGCGACGAACCGGAGTTCGATCTCACGCCGAGCCCCATCGACAAGACCAGCGATCCCGTCCGCATGTATCTGCGCGAGATGGGCACCGTGCCGCTGCTGACGCGCGACGGCGAAGTGGAGATCGCCAGGCGCATCGAGCGCGGCAAGCTCTCCGTGCTGAAGATCCTGTCGCGGACGCCCTCGGTCGCCCGCGCCATCATCGCGTTCGGGGACGAGCTCAAGGAGGGCGACCGCACGCCGCGCGAGTTGGTGGTGGTGCACGACGCAACGCCGCAGGGAACGCAGGCGGGCGATCGCGAGCGACAGGTGCTCGACCGGATCGACGCCATCCGCGTGGCGCAATGCGAGGCCGACAAGCGTCAGGCCGAGTTGGACGGGGTACCGAAACGGGAGCGGCAGCGCCACCGGGCGTGCCAGCGGCTGACCCTCCGCGCGCGCGTGCGGCTCTCACGTCTGATCCGCGGCATGGAGTTCACCGAGCCGGTCAAGCAGCTCTGGATCGAGGAGCTCAGGGAATCCGGCGCAGCGGTGCAGCGCATGCAGCGTGACCTTGCAGGACTCGACCGGCAGCTCGACAGGACGAACCGGCCGCGGCTCGATGCAGAGGAAAGCGCGCGCCTGCAGCGGCAGCGGCGCGAGCTCCGGGCCAGGCTGAAGGCCTGGTTGGCGCGGATCGAGGAGTCTCCCGGCTCGCTCGCGCGCATGCTGGCGACCATGAAACGGGGCGAAGCCTCGGCCGAGCACGCCAAGAAGGAGCTGGTGGAGGCCAATCTCCGTCTCGTGGTCTCGATCGCCAAGAAATACACCAACCGCGGCCTGCAGTTCCTCGACCTGATCCAGGA
>WTGR01000124.1 GCA_011523485.1 Acidobacteriota bacterium | reverse complement strand
AACTCGACCGCGCCGCGGCCAGGTCGGATCCGCGACTTTCGCCACGGGCTGCTATGGTCAACGGCCCGCTGTGTCCGATCCGGTCTGCATGGCTGGCGAAGTCGCGCAGCAGCCATTCCGGCGTTTCGAGGCTGAAGCCGAGTCCGCGGCGTGCGATCAGGTAATCGTCGACCAGGCAGTGGAAGCTGGGAGGTGTCATCGGAGCACCTCCGGCCAGGGGAGCGCGACCTCACGTAGTTTCGGCAGATCGAGCTTGGCGTAGATCGTCGTGGTGTCGAGGCTGCGATGGCCGAGCACGTCAGCCACCTCTTTGAGGCTGGCTCCCTGCTGCACCATGCGGCTGGCCACGGTGTGCCGGAAGACGTAGGCGCCGGCGAGCGGCGCGTCGACCGCCGCGCGGCGCAATGCGCGGGCCACGACACCGGAGACGGCAGTGCTCGAGATCGGCTTGCCGCAACGAGCTCCCAGGTGCTGCACGAACACCCGCCGCTCGACGGTGGCCGGACGCTCGCCGTTCAGATAGTCGACCAACGCCTGGCCCACCGCGCGAGGCAGCGGCAGCATGGCGCCACGACGGTTCTTCCGGGTGCGCACCTCGATAGTGCCGGCGCGCCAGTCGATGTCATCCAGGCGCAGGTCGGCCACCTCGCCGGGCCGCAATCCCAAGGTCGACAGGCACTGGACAATCGCATGGTCCCGTTGTCTGCACGGGGTCGGGGTATCGAACGATCCCAGCACCTGCTGGACCTGCTGTTCGGTCAGCGACCGAGGCAGTGTCGCCAGCCGCCAATGTGCAACCGTGGGGAGGGCAGCCTCGAGCTCGTCGCCGCAGAAACCCTCGAAGCGCAGGAACCGGAAGAACGACCGCAACGTCGACCGCACGGTCCGCATCGAGCCAGGAGAGAACCGTCCTCGTAGCGATGTGATGAACGCCACCACATCGGCCGGCGCGAGGCGAGCGGGGTCGAGCGGGTCCGCGCCAAGAGCGGCCCGGACGAGCATCCGGACGAGCCGGGCGCGGCCACGCAAAGTCTGTGGACGCAGACCGCGCGTACGTCGTTGGTGCTGGGTGAACGCCTCGACCAGATCGTCGAGGGACCACGAGCTGGGAACGGTCATGGAATGCTCCTTTCCGGCCAATCAGGCCGGACAGAGCATCCCGACTATGCGAAGTCTCGGGGACCGATCAACTGACGCAAATCATTGGTTCTACAGGTACTTGAGCAAGCGGAACCCGGAGCAACTCCGCATAGTCCCGAACTCCGCATAGCCCCGACTATGCGGAGCTCCGCATAGCTGGGGCAACTCCAGGCGGCCGAGCGGCGTCGGCAGCAACGCGAGCAGCTCTCCCCGTTCCAGCGCCTGAAGCCGGGCGAGAAGAAGCACGCCAAGCGCATGGCGACGGTGGCCGCCGTCTACGCGGTGGCCCCGTTCGTGCGCAGCCCGGAGGAGTTTCTGCAGAACCTGATGCCCCGACAGCCGGGGGACCAGACCAGCAAGACCAAGAAGGCCAAGACCCTGACGGTACGGCCTCGCCCGGTGGCCAAACGGGTCTGGGCGAGCCTCGAACACGAGCCGGCGGAGGTGATCGCCGAGGCGATGCTGGAAGCCGAGCGCCACGACCCACAGCGCGTCAAGCGCTGGGTCGTACTCGTCGACGGGGCCGAGACGCAGCTCGACCTCGTCGAAGCGGGCGCCGCCGCCTACGGCGTGGACGTGACCGTGATCCTCGACATCATCCACGTGGTCGAGTATGTCTGGAAAGCAGCGCACGTGTTCCATCGCGAGGGGAGCCCCGACGCGGCGCATTGGGCCTGGACGCGCGTGCAGAGCATTCTCGAGGGCAAGGCCCGCCGGGTGGCGGCGGCGATGCGGCGTGCGGCGACCGTCGCCGGCTTGCCGAGCGACACCCGCAAACCGGTCGATACGTGCGCCGACTACCTGCTGAAGTACGCGCCGTATCTGCATTACGACCGCTACCTCGCGGCGGGCTATCCCATCGCCACCGGCGTGATCGAAGGGGCGTGCCGGCACCTGGTCCGCGACCGGATGGACTTGACCGGCGCCCGCTGGCGGCTGGTGGGCGCCGAGGCGGTGCTGAAGCTGAGGGCATTGCGCGCCAGCGGCGACTTCGATGCGTACTGGAAATTCCACGAAGCGCGCGAGTACGACCGCAACCACGCCCAGCGCTACGCTGACCGAACTCCGCCGCCGGTCACCGAGCCGCCCCCATCGCCCGCCTCACCCCGCCTTCGACGGGTCAAGTAGCTCCTTCATGCCGCTCGCAGAACCCCATGGGCCTTTCTGGACCGCCGACGAAAAAGAGCCGCACCCGGCAAGGAGTCACATCCGCTTCCGGAGCAGTGGTGGGACGTCTTCAAGACGATCTCTCGCTACGATCCCAACTCCCTCGTTCACGGCGTGCTCTTTCCTGCCATGGGGATCAAGCTGCCGAGGATGCTGACGGCGCATCTCGAGGCTATCGACGCTTCCCGGATCCGCAGTTCCGGCGTCAAGTTCGACAGGCTGGGGAAGACGTCCTCGGGTCAACCGATTTTCTCTGTCGACGAGGAGACCGCCAGCGAAATCATCGCTACGTTCGTCGTCGACCTGGCGTTGCTCCGGTCGTTCGGTCGGGGAGGTCGCGGCTTGAGCGATGAGCAGAAGGAATTCCTTCTGGCTCTCGCGCTGTGGAAGATCGAGCGTCTCCTGCGAGGACCATTCCGGTATAGAACCAACTGCGACCTCGAACTCCACGAACTTCGTATGCGAGGCCGTGAGAAACCTGTCGATCCGCCTGCCATCGACATTGCGGCGGCCATCAAGCGTGCTGGCATCGACGGTCCGCCGGTGACGAAGGTCTATTGGCCGGCCGACGAACTGTTTCGCGCCGGTGTCGATGAGAAGGAAAAGGACTCCGACACCGACGACGAAGAGGACGCTGAAGACTGACGAGACGCTTGATGCGAGTGATTCTTCGCCAGACGTTCCCACTTGGGAGATTCCACGCGAATCCGTGGCGAACCTTCCCGTTCGAGGACCCCCACGGGGAGTGGCCGCCCAGTCCATGGCGGTTGCTTCGCGCCATTCTGGCGAGGTCTCACCAGTTCGAGCGGGAACGCGGCGTTCGGTGTCATGCATGGCGCGAATCGTTGGTCCGGGCATTCTCCACAGGTGCGGTCGGTTGGCATCTGCCGGCGTTCACTTGGCGAGGCCCGGGACTTCGACAGTACCAACCAGCGACGTTCGAGTGGGATCCGCCAAGTCGAACGAAGACGGTGAAGGGCCGACGAGTGAACATCCCCGGCGAGAAGACGTACCGGTCCACGTTGGCGCGCGACAATTTCCGGGTGGTCGGAAGCGTCGGGATGGACGCCGACGATACCGGTGCACTGTGGTGGGTCATGGACGGCGAAGCATGGTCGGAAGGTCTGCTTGACTGGCTCGATGCCAGTCTGGCGCGGATGACCTATTTCGGACGTGCGGAGGCGATCACCGAAATCCAGCGTGTCGAGAAACTCCCGGCAGACGTGCACGTGAACTGCCCCCTGGAGCAGAGGCCTTCATCGGGGTCGGTCCCGGTACTCGCGCCGACGGCAGAAGCGACGCTGGAGCAGGTGCAGGCGGTTACGGACGATCCGTCGGTGGCGAACTCGACCGTCCCGCCGGGAGCGTGTTGGCTGCACGCCAAGCGTCCCGTCAGACCGCCGATTAGGATGCCGCGTTCTGCGCCGCGAATGCGGGAGTCGCCGCGAGTCATTCAGTTCGGCATCGGTACCCGAGTCAGCCCGCCGAGGAAAGCCGTCGTTGTCCTTACGCAACGCTTCCGGGGAAGAGTGATCCGTGAGTTCCTTGCGGGCAGTTGGCGGCGAGCCGACGCGGCCCGGCGGGTGGCGGCGCGTCTTCTCACCGGTAAGGAGGCCGACGGATCACCGTTGCGAGATCGTCGGCATCCGCATGCCAGATTCGGTATTCTCTTCGACCCTGAGACACGCAAGGCGGCAAGATTGCTTGTCTGGCGCGATCAGCCATTCTCCGACCATGAGCAACGTGCCATCTTGAAGGCCGCCGAACAGGAGCTTCAGCTCTCCTTCGGTAGGGCGGGTGCAAGGGATCCGTGGACCGTGCGGCTCGTGCCTCTCGATTCGCAGGTCCCGCCTCCGGCCGGTTTTGGAGACCGAGCTTATGGCTGCTGGAAGACCGTGACGCCCTACGTCCCACCGCGTCACGTGTACGACAGGAGGGGTCGACCAAAGGCGGGGGAATCGCCCGAAGAGCAACTTCGAGTCGAACTGGAGCGGCAGGGATACGACACGGCTGGCCTGACGGTCAGGGTGGACAATCAAGCCTCTGAATGGACTCGAGTGCATGGGCCGCGACATAATCGAGATGACTCCACTAACACCGAGAGGCGTGGATATCACGTGTTGCTCGTGTTCAGCACTCCTGTTCGTGGTCCAATTGCGCTCGGCCATTCGTCGCACTTCGGCATCGGCTTGTTCGTCGGTGTGGACGACGCGAACACTGCGTGATCGGGCCCGCCGAGGGCGAGCCGCCGCTCATTCGCGGGCGTCGGTCTTCCGGTCCAGCAGGTGCGCGGTCAGCATCCGGACATCCTGCTTGACGTCCCGGACATCCTGCTTGACGCCGTCGATCTGCTGCTGGAGACCGTCGATGTCGCGGGACATCTGCGCCTTGACGCCGTCGATGTCGCGGGACATCTGCGCCTTGACGCCGTCGATGTTCCTGGTGATTGCCGCGTGGGCGGCGGCGTTCTCCGACCTGGTGGACTCCACCCTGACGATCAGCCATGCCAGGGCGACCAGCACGCCGGCACCTGCGACGGGACCGTCAAGCGCCAACAGCCGGAACAGATCACCCATCGACCCAGCGTACCACACCGGCGGGACGTTGCCTTGGCGCTACGCGGCGTCCTGCCCGGGGACGTTTCTCTCATCGCTGCTACACTGACACGAGAGACCGACGGCTGAGGGAATCCGGCCCATGAGCGAACCCGACCTCGCCATCACGCTTGGCGTCGAGGAGGAGTTCTTCCTCGTCGACCCGGAAACACGTGACCTGGTGTCCGATCCCGCCCCGGACATCTTCGCGGCGTGCGAGCAGCAGCGCGGACCGCACAAGGTCGTGCACGAGGCGCTCCGGTCGCAGATCGAGACCAGCACGAAGGTCTGCGGGTCGGTGGCCGAGGCGCGCGCGGCGCTGCGGGAGACCCGCCGGCTGGTCATCGAGTCGGCCGCGAAGCACGGGGTGGCGGTGATGGCCGCGTCGAGCCATCCGTTCGCCGCGTGGCAGTCGCAGCTCATCACGCCCCGCGAGCGGTACGAGCGCTTCGCCGTCACGTTCCAGGAGAGCGTGCGGCGGCTGATCGTCGGCGGCATGCACGTCCACGCGGGCTTCGGTGACGCCGATTCGCGCATCCGGGTCATGACCGCGACCCGGCGTTACCTGCCGCTGGCGCACGCGCTGTCGACATCGTCGCCCTTCCACGCGGGCCGCGAGACCGGGTTCAAGTCCTGCCGGTTGAGCATCATGGGTGCGCTGCCGCGAACGAGCATGCCCGGTCCGTTGCTGTCGCGGGCGGACTACGAGCGCATCGTGGCGGCCTACCGGCGGATGGAGTTCATCGAGAGCGGCAGCGAACTCTGGTGGGACGTCCGGCCTTCTCAGGACTACCCGACGGTGGAGATGCGAATCTGCGACACCTGCCCGCGTCTGGACGATGCGGTGAGCCTCGTCGCGCTCTATGCGTCGCTGGTCCGCCGGCTGCTGCAACTGGACCGCCGAGGTCTGCTGCCGCCCGATCCGCCTACGGAGATCATCGCCGAGAATCGCTGGCTGGCCCAGCGCTACGGCGTGCTCGCTTTCCTCGGCAACGTCTGGGGCAGCGGCGGACGCGTGGACATCCAGGACTACGCTGCCCGGCTCGTCGACGAACTGGCCGACGACGCCCGCGACCTCGGGTGCGAGGACGAGTTGCAGCACGTCCTCACGATCATCCACGACGGCAGCAGCGCCGACCGGCAGCTCGACCACTTCCGTCTGCGCCGCCTGGAGGGCGACTCGCAGGAAGAGGCGTTGCGCGCCGTGGTCGACCTGTTGATCGCCGAGACGCGGGAGGGCATCGAAGTCGATGCGTGACGTCCTGCCGGCGGCGATTGGCCTCTTCATGTGAGTCGCCTGGGTACCGGCGCTGGCGACGGTGTTCGCCTGCGCGGCTCCCTGAGCACCAGGTGACTCGCTCCCTGCCGTCCAGGCCTGTTCTCCGAGCGAGCGACCAGCGTCTGCAAGGAACCCTGTTGTACGCTGGAGACGAGCAGGATCATGCTGACGACGGACGAATTGCGCACCTTGATTGCGGACCATGAGTCCGACCGCGTCGAGCTCACCGTCTCCACGACGAAGACGGACAAGTTCGGAGAGGCGATCTGCGCGTTCGCCAACGATTTTTCCGATCACCGACAGCCGGGCTATCTGATCGTCGGGGTGGACGACAAGGGAAGGGTCGGCGGTCTGATCGTGGGCGACGAGCTGTTGCGGAGTCTCGGCAACCTCCGTTCGAACGTCAACATCGAACCGCGGCCGGCGATGACCGTGCAGAAGTACTCGTTGCCGGAGGGCGAGGTGGCGGTGGTCGAGGTCCTGCCGTCAGATCTCCCCCCCGTGCGATACAAGGGCAGGGTCTGGATTCGGGTAGGTCCATCGCGCCGTGGCGCGAACCAGCAGGAAGAGCGGATCCTGATCGAGAAGCGAACGGCGCTGCAGCGGACCTTCGACTTGCGGCCGTGCACGGGCTGCACGATGAACGACCTCATCCCCGATCTGTTTCTGGTCACCTATCTGCCGGCGGCCGTGGAGCGTTCCGTCATCGAGGAGAACAACCGGACAGACGAGGAACAGATGGCGTCGCTGCGGTTCCATGACTTGGCCGCCGGCTGCCCGACCAATGCGGGGGCGTTGCTGTTCGGCAGAGATCCCCTACGTTGGATCCCCGGCGCCTGGATTCAGTTCGTTCGTTGGGCAGGAGCCACGATGGCGTCCGAGCCGATCACCGAGAGACGATTCAGCGGTGATCTCATCACGGTGCTTAGGACTCTCGCCAAAATAATTTGATTATTCCGTGGTCTCTCGCGGCATAAGAC
>WTGR01000443.1 GCA_011523485.1 Acidobacteriota bacterium | reverse complement strand
CTGGTCACGTCGGCGTCCCTGTTCCATCAAGGGTTATGCACACGAGTTGCCCGCGTGGGGGCGCGAAACCCCGAGACTGGCTTCGCGTATCGTGCGCCCCCCGGATCGTGCTAGTCACGTTCTGGTCGACGAGTGCTCGCGACGGGCACCATCCGGTCAACTGCGGCAGCCAGCTTCGGCAGATCCTGCTCGACGACACTCCAGACCACTTCCAGGTCGATCTCCAGGTAGTCGTGAGCCAGCACGTTACGGAAACCGGCTATCGCCCGCCAAGGCACCTCCGGCTCCGTTGCTCGTAGACCGTTGCTCAGCCGCTGTGTGGATTCCGCGATGGTCTGCAGATTTCGCAGGACGGCGTCCTGTATCAGGTGCGAATCGTAGAAGGCGGCGCGTCCGCGATTCGTGTATTCCGCAATTCGGCTGATGCGCTCCCGGATGTGCTCCAGCAGCACTAGGTCAGTCTCCGGATTGGGCTTCACAGGACCTGGGCGTCCCTCAGCACGCGATCGCGGAAGGCGGGGTGCAGGGAACGTTCCGTCAGGACATGGACCCGTCGGCCGAGCACCTCCTGAACGTCCATCAGCAGAGCGCCGAGCGCCAACCCGGTCTTGCCGGCCGGCAGCGTCACAAGCAGATCGAGATCGCTCCGTTCATCCGCGTCGCCACGGGCCATCGAACCGAACACGCGGATATCCGTAAAGCCGTGGCGCTCGGCCAAGGCGCGAACCTCGGCCCGGTGCGACTCAATAAAGGCGTGCATAGTTTACCCTTGCGCCGCGTCCGGTTCTCCCGTCACCCCACATGCGCCGACGGGGACTGATGGTTCTTCCATGGCCCGATAAAGCGCCGCGCGGTCGGCGATACCGACGAATCTTCCGCTGTTCGGTACTGGGGGCAGCACGTCCGGCTGTCTCACCGGAACGGCCGGCGAGCCGAGCGCCCGGCGCAGGCACGCCTCAACCAGAGCGGACATCGTGGTCAGTCGCCGCTCCACGGCCTCCCGCAGAGTGGCCGCATGACGGACTCCATCGATGCCGAACATCTCACATGGCGAACCATACCACGTCACGAACGACAGCCGCCCCGGCCGCCTTTGAGGCGGTTGCTGAGGAGGTCTTCTGCCGCTACGGCCGTGCCTGGAAGCCGCGGACCGCCAAGGTCAACCGGGCGTACCTCCGCAATCAGATCCTGCCCTGGTTCCGCGGCCGGCCGATCGGCGACATCACGCACACTGAGGTGCAACGCTGGTTCGCCACCCTGCATGCGACACCCGCAGCGGCGAATCGCTCGCTCCCGATCCTGTCGGTGATCCTGCATCAGGCGGAGATCTATGGCTACCGGCCGGACGGCAGCAACCCGTGCGCCGGCCTGCGACGCTACCGCGAACGCGGCCGGGAGCGGTTCCTCACCGGCGCCGAGTTCCGACGACTCGGCGCAGCACTAGAAGCGCACGAGGCCGTCGCGCCACTGGCTACCTCCGTGGTGCGCCTCCTGGCGCTGACCGGATGCCGGCAGAGCGAGGTCCGTACGCTGCGGTGGCCGGAGTATCGCGAGGGCCACCTCTTCCTAGGCGACAGCAAGAGCGGGCCACGGACGGTATGGCTCTCGTCGGCCGCCCGCTCCGTGCTCGACCGACTTCCCCGCTCGGGCGAGTGGGCCTTCCCCGCGCCCACCGGCCGGGGCCCCATGCCAACAGAGACCCTCTACCGCTGTTGGCGATTCGTCCGCACGGCGGCTGGCCTGCACGACGTGCGGCTCCACGACCTGCGTCATTATTCCGAGATCCGGATTATTCCGAGTCGGCTTCGTGTTGATGGTGGGAGACTCGTAGTTTTCAACGTGTTGAGAGGAACCGCGGTGCTCGATACTCCGGAATAATCCCGTCCGTCTTCTCCCCCCCCATCTTTGCCTCTCAGGTCGCGGGATGAGGAGAAGACCATGTCCGTTGAACGCTTTTTCTTCACGTCAGAGAGCCAGCAACGATTGCACGCCGGCCCGCTGGGCTGTGCCATCGACGGATTCGCCGCCTGGCTCGCAATCGAGGGATATGCCCGTCGTTCAGCTGCGGCGAAGCTCCGATTCGTCGGGAACCTCAGCCGTTGGCTCGAGCGCGAGGAGCTGGGCGTCGAGGCTCTCGACGAGCAGCGGGTCGCGGCTTTCCTCGCTCGTGGGCTGAACGGCGGGAGGCGCGGCACGGCAACGACCGGCCGGCAATTGCTGTGCTACTTGCGCGGCAGCGGCGTCATCCCGGCCGCCGTTTCCCGCCCTTGCAGCGACGCTCCGGTGGAGCGGGTCGAACGGGCGTACGAACGCTTCCTCGTCGACGAGCGTGGCGTCAGTCCGGCGACGGTGACGAACTACCTGCCCATCGTCCGTGCGTTTCTCGCCGAGAACTTCGGGTCTCACGAGGTCGCGCTCGAGAGGCTCGGGGTTCGGGATGCGAATCAGTTCGTCCTGCGCGAGGCCCGGCGCCTCAGCCGTTCCAGCGCCAAGCTCGTCGTCACGGCGCTTCGCAGCTTCCTGCGCCACCTGTACCAGCGCGGCGACATTTCCGTCGACCTCTCCAACGCGCTCGTCCCGGTGAGGGACTGGCGCTTGTCGGGATTGCCGAAGGTGCTCGCGCCCGAACAGGTCGAGTCGATGCTCGACAGTTGCAACCGCGGCACGGCCATCGGACAGCGCGACTACGCCATCCTGCTGCTGCTGGCACGGCTCGGATTGCGCGCCGGTGAAGTGGTCGCCCTGACGTTGGATGACTTCAATTGGAACGCAGGAATAGTGACCGTCCCCGGCAAGGGGAAGCGGCGTGAGCCGTTGCCTCTGCCACGCGACGCGGGAGAGGGCCTGACAGATTATCTGCGGGCCGGCCGGCCGCCGTGTCCGACCCGGCGACTGTTCGTCCGCATGCAGGCGCCGCATCGGGGCTTCCGTTCCTCGTCAGCCATCTGCGACATCGTGCGGCGGGCGTTGACGCGCGCCGGGATCAACTCACCCTTCAAGGGAGCCCATCTGCTGCGCCACTCGCTGGCGACCCGCATGCTCCGCAACGGGGCCTCGCTCGAAGACATCGGGCAAATCCTGCGCCACCGTCATCCGGAGACCACCCAGATCTACGCGAAGGTCGATCTGGAGGCGCTCCGCGCTCTCGCACCAGCCTGGCCCGGAGGTGCGGCATGACCGACCTGCAGCAGCTTCTCGGCGAGTATCTCGCCACGCGACGCGCGCTCGGGGTCGGGCTCAGACTGGCCGGGAGTCTGTTGCAGCGCTTCGTCGCGTTCGCCGCGCAAACCGAGGCCGCCTTCATCACAACCGAACTTGCGCTGCAATGGGCAACCGAGCCGCGAGGTGTGCAACCGGTCCAGTGGGCGAACCGCCTTGGAATCGTACGGCGCTTCGCTCGCTTTGCACACGCCGCGGACCCTCGCCACGAGGTGCCGCCGCCACGCCTGCTCTCCCACCGGTACCGCCGCTCGCAGCCCTATCTCTACAGCGACGGGGAGGTCGCCGACCTGCTGCATGCGGCCCAAGAACTCTCCGGGACTACCGGACTCAGACCGCGCACGTACGCCACGCTCCTGGCGCTGTTGGCGGTCACCGGGATGCGGAGCTCCGAACCGCTGCGCCTGAACCGCGACGATGTCGACCTCGCACGCGGCGTTCTGACGGTACGGAAGAGCAAGTTCGGGAAGTCGAGATGCATCCCCGTTCACGAGTCGACACGCCAGGCGCTACTCAGTTACGCGGCGCGGCGCGACCGCCTGTGCCCCGATCCCGGCAGTCCGAGCTTCTTCCTCTCGGAACCCGGCGCCCGGGTCACCGCGTGGGCCCTGCGGTGGACGTTCGTGAAGCTGTCCCGGCAAGTCGGCCTGCGCGGCCCGTCGGATTCCCGCGGCCCCCGTCTGCATGACCTGCGCCATCGATTTGCAGTCGAGACGCTCCTGCGATGGTACCGCGACGGCGTCGACGTCGAGCGCCATCTGCCCCGTCTGACGACCTACCTCGGGCATGCGCACGTCAGCGACACCTACTGGTACCTCACGGTCACCCCGGAGCTGATGCAGCTTGCTGCCCGGCGACTCGATCGCACCGGAAGGAGGCCGCTGACATGAAGGGCACCGACTTCCCGCGGCTCCTGGCGGCGTTCTTCACCGACCGCCTGATGCAGCAGCTCCACGCCAGCCCCCACACGGTCGCCAGCTACCGGGACACCTTCCGGCTGCTGGTCCGCCATGCGCGGGAGGTGCTGAAGAAGCCCTCGACAGAGCTGGAGATCGGCGACCTGGACACGAACTTTCTCGGCGCCTTCCTGAGTCATCTCGAGAATCAGCGCGGCAACGACGCGCGCACGCGAAACACGCGACTGGCCGCCATCCGGTCCTTCTTCGGCTACGTCGCGTCGCACGAGCCCCAGCATGCGGCCTTGGCGCAGCGCGTTCTGGCCATGCCGAACAAACGCCATACTCGCCGTCCGGTGGACTTTCTCAAACGGGACGAGGTCGAGGCCTTGCTACGAGCCCCGGACCGGCGCACCCGGGCGGGACGCCGTGACCGCACCCTGCTGCTGGTTGCGGTGCAAACTGGACTGCGAGCGTCCGAACTCCTCAGTCTGCGCTGCGGGGATGTCCAGCTCGGCTCGGGTGCCCATCTGCGTTGCCATGGCAAGGGCCGCAAGGAACGCTGTACGCCGCTACGCAAAGACGCCGCAGCAGCATTGCGGAGTTGGCTGGAGGAACTCCGCGGCGAGCCCGACACCCCCGTCTTCCCGAATCAACGCGGCGGTTCTCTCAGTCACGACGGGCTCGACTACCTGCTGACCAAGCATCTGGCCGTTGCGCGGGCTGCATGCCCCTCACTGAAGAAGAAACGCGTCACCCCGCACGTGCTGCGTCACACCGCCGCCATGGACCTGCTACAAAGCGGCGTCGACCGGGCCGTGATCGCGCTGTGGCTCGGTCACGAGTCCGTCGAGACGACCTACGTCTATCTGCATGCCGATCTCAAGCTGAAGGAGAAGGCGATGGCGAAGACCACCCCCTCGCAGCTTCCGCCGAATCGATACCGCCCGGCCGACGAGGTCCTGGCCTTCTTGAACAGTCTGTGATTATTCCGAGTCCAATGCGACACCCAACCCGAGCACCGCCCACCTTGAGCAATCGACTCGGAATAATCCGGATCCCGGAATAATGCGGGTTATTCCGATATCGGAATAACCGGCACAGCTACGCGAGCTTCGCGCTGCGGCGGGGCGAAACGGTGTTGACCATCGGGCGCCTGCTGGGGCACCGCGACCCCGTCACCTCCCTGAGATACACCCATGTCGGCGATCCGCTGGTTCGCACCGCTGTGGAAGCTGTCGGGGCGGCTCTGGATGCCGAGCAATGATTCCGCCGACCTTCCGTCGATTCGTGGAGGGAGCTTGGAAGACGACCTGCTACGACCGCTGCAAGCCATCGACCCGTCGGCGCATGGACAGCGCCTTGAGCACCCAACTGCTGCCGACCTTCGGGGCGCGGAGGCTCGACCGCATCCCCCGCGAGACGGTTCACTCGTGGTTCGACCGCTACAGCCGAACCGCCCCCGCGGGAGCGAACCGCACGCTGGATGTGCTGCGGCAGATCTTCAACCGCGCCGTCGCATGCGGACTCGTCGCGACCAATCCGACTCGCGGCGTGCGTCGTAACCCGCGTCCGAGGCTGACCCGCTTTCTGTCGCGGGCCGAAGTGGACCGCCTGCACGCGGCTTTGGACGCCCATCGCGGACGCGGGTCGGGCGAGCAACAGGCCGAGATCATCCGCCTGCTTCTGCTGACCGGGTGCCGGAAGGGCGAGATCGTCGGTCTGCGCTGGTCGGAGGTCGGCGAGGCATCCCTGCATCTGACGGACAGCAAGACGGGACCGCGGACCGTCGTACTGAACGTCCAGGCGCGCGCCGTTCTCGCCCGCCAACCCCGGACGGGCAGCGCGTACGTCTTCCCCTGGTCAACCGATCCGTCGAGGAGCCGCTCAGACGAGCTGTCGCTGTGGCGCAAGGTACGTCAAGAGGCCGGGATCGAAGACGTACGCCTGCATGATCTGCGACACACCTTCGCCAGCCACGCCGTGATGCAGTCCGTGCCGCTGCCGGTGGTCTCGCGCCTGCTCGGTCATTCGCAGGCCCGGATGACGCTCCGCTACGCCCACGTGAGCGACCGGGAGACCGAGGCGGCGGCCGAGCGGATCGGACATGCCATCGCGGCCCTGATGTCCGAACCGGCCAATCTGGCGGGAACGGAAGCGGTGGCCAGGAACCCGCCTCGCAGCCCCGAGGCCGGCCGAACCCCAACGAAGTCCGGCGAAGATGCTGGCGGCGAACGTGGGGCGCTACGCCCAGCTCTGGATTCGCTCGATCTGAGTGCGGTAGGATTGTCGAACTCTCGGACCGTAGGGACTGGCTGCGGACCCATGCAAATCACCCGACTGCGTGCGAAGAACCAGATCACCTTGCCGGCCCGCGTCGTGGCGACTGCCGGTCTCAAGCAAGGCGACATCCTGCACGTCGCGGCCGAGGAGGATCGCGTCATCATCACAGCCCGAGAACTGCGTGACCGAGGCCGAACCTACACAATGTCCGATCTCGTCGGGGCTGCCTCCGGGCTCTACGAGTCCGCGGACGACATCGACGCAGAAATCGCCGATGGGCGCACCGAATGACCTTGTCGGACGCCTTGTTGGGCCGTCGGGTTTATCTCGACACCAAGCTCTGCCTCTAACCTGTTCGAGGGCCTTGAATACCGCCGGTCCATGGCCGACCTGACAGCCGAAATCGACCGGCTCGACGTCGCCGTGATTGCCAGCGAGTAGATCTTCACGGAGCTTCTGCCTCGCCCCGTCAGGGACGGCCGGCACGAACTCGTGGAGGCGTACCTGGAACTGATGCAGCGAACGCCTCGCGTCACGTTGGTCCCGGTTGATCGCCGAGTGATTCTGCGAGCCGTCCACCTGCGAGCAGATTTCGGCCTGCGGTCCATAGACGCCCTCCATGTGGCCACCGCGCTCGTGCACGACTACGAGACGTTCCTGACGAACGACGAACGCTTCGGCGTCGGGAGCCAGATCCGTGTACTGACCCTGCACGCGTTTCGCCGCGACTAGGGCCGGGGAGGCTTGAACCGGACCTTGATGACCTCATGCGCAA
>WTGR01000156.1:1489-7178 GCA_011523485.1 Acidobacteriota bacterium | reverse complement strand
GGTCGGCAGGGGTGCCGCTCCGACGCCAGTGGGACAGCGTGATCAGCGTGCGGTCGTTCGCCGTGCCGTCGACGATGACGTTGGGCTCGGACGACGCGGCGGCGTACGGCAGGTATCGCATGAAAGTCCCGCTCCCAGGAGGTTGTCCCGGAATTCGAATCCCGCGCCCGCGAAACGCTCGGGCGGAACTGCCACGCGTCCGCGGGATTCCAGGGCTGCGAGCCGCTCGATGGCATCCGGGGAGCGGCGAGGAGCCAGCACGGGCTCGGCGGCCATCGGACCGAGATCCTGCAACCTGTCAACCCTCACCGCAGCAAAGGGTTGGGACGACTTCCAGTCGAACCCTTTCCTCTGCATGTTGTTGGACGGTCGTCCAGAATACTGAGAACCGGGGAACGAACAGCCACGGGGCCAGTTCTCCCCCGGCCGGGACGAAAGTTCGGCCGAACAGGCGGCGGCGCTGGCCCGGAACACGCACTCGGCGCAACGGCGCGGCGTGCCCGGACCACCCGCAGCTCAGGACACCCGGCCCGACGGCGCGGCCGACGACGCCGACGACGACGGCTCCAGCGCCAGCGCCAACAGCTCGTCGACCCGCGTCACGTAGTGCACCTCGACCGCATGCCGCAGCTCCTCGCCGATGTCCTCTTCGACCTCCCGCTCGTTCCCCCGCGGCAGGATAACCCCGGCCAGCCCGCCGCGGTGCGCCGCCAGCACCTTCTCCGCGATGCCGCCGACCCGCAGCACTTGTCCGGACAGCGTGATCGCGCCGGTCATCGCCACGTCGCCGCGGACCACGCGACCGGTCAACGCCGACACCATCGCGGATACCATCGTGACCCCGGCAGACGCCCCTTCGCCCGGTCCCCCGTCCATATGCAGGTGGATGTCCGTGTCGCGGTGGAAGCCCGCGTCGATGCCGTAGCGCCCGCCGTTGGCCCGCAGCCACGACAGCGCGGCCCGCGCCGATTCCTGCATCACTTCCCCCTGGAGTCCGGTCAGGGTCAGCGCCCCGGAGCCGGCCATCCGGCTCGCTTCGATGACCGACACCTTGCCGCCGCCGTCCACCGTGCGGCACAGCCCCACGGCGACCCCCGGCCGCCCGGTGCGACCGGTCAACTCCGACGCCGGATACCTGGGCGCACCCAGCAGCCCGGCGAGTTGCTCCGGAGTGACCACGACCCGCGACTCGTCCCCCTCGGCACGCCGGCGCACCACCCGGGCGCACACCTCACCCAGCGCCCCGGCCAGACGCCACACGCCCGCCTCTCGCGTATACCCGCGGATGACGGCCCCGACCGCCTCGTCCGTGACCTCGACCTCGCCGGCCGGCAGCCCGTGCAGCCCCAGCAGTTCCGGCAACAGGCTCCGGACCGCAACGACCCGCTTCTCCGCCTCGGTGTACCCGGACAGCCCGATCACCCGCATCCGTGCCCGCAGCATCGCCGGCACGGAACCGAGATTGCTCGCCGTCGCCACGTACAGCGCCTCGGACAAGTCGACCGGCAGGTCCAGGTAGCGGTCACGGAACGCCGCGCCCCGCCGCGGGTCGACCACCTCGAGCAGCGCCGCCGCCGAGCCGCCCGACTCGTCCAGGAGATCGACCTCGTCGAGCACGAACACCGGATTGCGGACGCCGACGCGCCGCAGCTCCTCGACAACCCGTCCCGGCCGTTCCCCGCGGAACCCGTGCACCGCCCCCGCCGAGCCCAGCGCACCGCAGTCCACCCACGCGCAGGGACGGCCGAGAGCGTCGGCGACCAGACGCGACAGCGACGACTTGCCCACCCCGGGCGCGCCCAGCAGGCACAACACGCCGGACGGGATGTCCGGGTTCGCCAGCAGCACGGCGATGTAGTTGAGCAGGCGCTCCTTCGCCGCCGCGTGCCCCGCGTGCCCCGCGTCGAGGATTGCCCGCGAGCGCGCCAGGTCGAGCGTCGGTTTGGCGCGCACCGTCCACGGTATACCCGCCAGGCACCGCTGGTACTCCCGCGTACGGGCGTGCTCGGGATCGGACGGCGACCACGCCGACAGCCGCGCGAGGACCTGGCGGCCCCGCTCCCGCACCGCCGCCGGCAGCGACGGCGCGTCCAGCTCGGTTCCCAGACGGTCATCACCATCCGTGTGCTCGACGCGCGGCCCGCCGAGGAACGCGCGGACCTGACGGACCGTGACCCGCGCGCACACCAGCGATGCGTCGCCGGTCTCCAGACCCAGCGCCACCTTGCGGCAGATCGCCTGCAGGCGGCGCGCGAACTCGCGTACCCCCTGCTCACTCGTGTACTCGCGGATGATCCGACGCAACGCGCCCCGGGTGAACCGCACCGGCTTCGCCGTCAGGCCCGCGGCACGGTTCTGCGCGGCGACCAGGTGCGTTTCACCGATGGAGACCTTCTCGGCCTCGCTGTAGCCGGGCAGCTCGATCACCTCGAGACGGTCCCGAAGCGCCGGCGGGATCCGCGACACCTCGTTCGCCGTCGTCAGGAACAGGACCTCGGACAGGTCGAACGGCAGCTCCACGAACGCGTCGCGGAAACGGTTGTTCTGCGCCGGGTCGAGCACCTCGAGCAGCACCGCGGCCGGCGCCGTGCCGAGCTTGTCGATCTCGTCGAGCACGATGACCGGGTCCTTGCTGCCCACCCGCCGCAGCTCGCGCAGGATCCAGCCCGCCTGCGCGTCCTTCCAGGTCCGGTTGTGACCTCGCAAGTCCGACTCGTCCCGCAACCCCCCGCAGGCCAGCCGCACGAACCCGCGCCCGAGCGCCTCGGCCGTGCACTTCGCCAGTGACGTCTTCCCCACTCCCGGCGGGCCGGCCAGGCACAGCACCGCGCCGCTGCGCGGGTTCCGGCGCCGCACGGCCAGGTGCTCGAGGATGCACGACTTGGCCTCGGCGAGACCCGCGTGCCCGGCATCCAGAGCCGCGCGCGCGCGGGACAGGTCGACCGGCGCCTCGCTGCGGCGCGTCCACGGCAGCTTCTCCAGGCACGCGATCCAGTCGTTCGTCTTCGTCGCCGCATCGGCGTCCGACGAGCCGTCCGCCAGACGCCGGCGTTCGCGCGCAATCGCCGCACGAACCGCCGCCGGCAACGCCTCGCCGGCACCGAGCACCTCTCGAACCACCGCCGGCGTGACCGTCTCCGTTCCCCGGCGGCCCGGCCGACGGCGCTCCACCACCCGCCGGCAGACCGCCGCCAGCTTCGTGTGCAGCTCCGACACGCCCGCTTCGTTCGTGTGGTCCTCGATCAGATGCCGGATGGCATCCGCATCGAAGACGACGTCGCCCGTGCACGCCGCCATCCGCCAGTCCTCGCCCAGGGCGCCGGGCGGCGGCGGCGAGGCCTCCAGGTCCCACAGCGACGACACCGACACGTCCAGCACCACGGTCGGACCTTTCGAGCCGGCTGCCGGTTCCACCGCGGTCGGCGTCGCCGCGGGCGATAGCCAGCTCGACGCCGCAGGCGCGTCGAACGGCCGCGTCAGCAGATGCCGTTGCGCGATGTCCAGCTTCTCCTCCGTGCCGTACCCCGGCAGCTCGATCACCGCCAGCCACTTGCGCACCGGCGCGGGGATCCGGCCCGCATCGGTCGCCGTCACGATCCACAGCGCGTCGGACAGGTCGAACGGAACCTCGACGTACGCGTCCTCGAACGCGCGGCGGCGCTGCGGCTCGAGCACATCGAGCAGCACGCCGGCGGCATCATCGTCCACCAGGTCGATGTCCTCGAGGATGAAGACCGGGTTGTTGACGCCCGCCGCGCACAGCCCCGCGATGATGCGCCCGTGACCGCCGTCTTCGGTCCCGTGCAGCAGGCGCTCGGCGTCCTGCCCGCCCAGCATCACCTGCACGTGCGGACGGCCGAGCGCCGCGGCCGCCGCCACCGCCAGCGACGTCTTGCCGGTACCCGACGGCCCGGCAAGACACGGAACCGGCGCCGCGGCCGCAGCCGGACGCACCAGCAGCGCCAGCGGCGAACCGGACGCCGCCACGCCACGCCCGTCGCGCGCGCCTTCCAACGTCACCAGGCCCGTGCTCTGCGGACAGGCCCCCAGCGCCTCGACCAGCCGCGACCGGGCCCGAACGTGGCCGCCGTGCGCGCACTCCAGCGCCAGCGACATGCCCGACGCCGCAAACCGCGCCGGAGACCGTTCCCTCCACGGCAGGCAAAGCACACGCTGCGCCCAGACCGCCACCTTCTTCACCGTCGCTGGCGCGAGCGTCCGACGCAGCTTGCGACGCAGCGTCTCGCAGACGCCGCCGGGCAGGTCGACGCCTTTGAGGGCCTCGAGCATCTGCTCGAGGTGCGCGTCGGGCGCGCCCAGCGCGCGGTGCGCTGCCGACACCGGACCGTCCGGTCCCCCGTCCCACCGCGGCGGCGGCGGGGAATCGGCGGGCGAACGTAGCAGGCCGAACGCCTCGGACTCGTCCACCACACGCGCACCGCCGCTCGAACACAGGTCCGGCAGTTGCCACCCCGCGCGCTGCGACTCGGTCGTCACCACATACGAGACGTGGATGGCGACGTCAACGCCGCCATCCACGTCCGGACCATCAACGCTGGACGGGCGAGCCAGCGCGCCGAGCGTCTCCAGCGCTTCGCCATACTCGTCGAGCGTCGATGGGTAGACGAGACGAACCGCCGCGCCGTCATCGTCCAGCAGCAGCGTCACGCGCATCCCGGCCGTCCTCCCGATGGACGCCCGCCGGATGCGTTGCCACCGCTGGCGGCGGCAGCAGGAGGCGTACCGGCGCCGCGATTCACGCAGTGCTCCGACGCCTTCGCCCACGACGTCAGCACATACCAGCGACCCGGGACGCCGCCCACGACCGCGGTCACCACCATGTGGCTCCACCCGCCCGAGCGCAACGTCACCCGCAGAAGCTCGCCCACGAGCGGACGCGGCCGGCCGGCGACTCGCGCGCCATACCTGCCGCGCAGGCGCAGCGCTCGGCCCGTGCGGGGAACCGTCTCCCCAGCCTCGGCCACCGCCGCCTCAACGATGGAGAGGAAACGACGCGCGTCGCCCCCCACGGCCAGGAACCGGCGCAGCAGCGTCATCAGCCGGTGGCAGACGCAGCAGAGCGCGGTCAGCTGGTCGGGTGTCGTCGCCCACGGTGGCGGATAGACCAGCGACCAATGGTGGGCGTGCTCGGCAGGCCGGTAGCCACAGCCCTGGCAACGGCCCCGGGAACGGGCGAAAGCCCAAGCCCGGGCGAGACGGAAGACCGGGTGGAAGTAGTCGAACCAGATCGAGTGGAAGCAGTCGGTCCAGCGAGGGTAATCTGACGGTGCGTTCGGCATTTCGTGGACTCCTCACGAAATCTGGATGCCGTCGGGTCCGCCGTTGCACCGGCGGGCTCGACACCCTTTTACGGACTATTGTGATAGTGAAGTGTTTGTGATAGCGTGCTATTGCACTATATCATCCTCTACCCTGCCTTTCGTCGATCAGACGCCTGAGAGCTTCGACGCCAAGCGCCTGCAACGTTGTGTCTTCGTTGACGGCAATGCGGCGAAGCTCACGTCGGAGCTCCGGCTCCACGTGGATGAGGATTCCCTTCTTGCCTTGACGGGACTCTCCCCGCAAGCCTGGCTTCGTCTCCGCTCGAGGGGACAGACGTGCAGGTTCCGTCTTCTGGGCCGCACCGTGCACAGCAGTTGCCAGATCAACCTTGGGTTGCTTCGGCATG
>WTGR01000156.1:0-1389 GCA_011523485.1 Acidobacteriota bacterium | reverse complement strand
CTGGGCCGCACCGTGCACAGCAGTTGCCAGATCAACCTTGGGTTGCTTCGGCATGGTGAATCCACTCGGCGAGCGCCGTGAGTTCCGCGGCGGCCTTGCCGCCGGGGGCCCACTCCGTGGCGGCCAGCCCGGCGGTGAATGCATGCACGTGGTCGATCCGATGATGAACGACGAGCGGGGCCGCCTCGATGTGGTAACCCGCGATTGCGACCTGGGCCTGTTCGACGACGGGATTGTTGACAGGCGCGGAGTTGATCACCACCACCGCCCTAGTCTCCGCGATCTTCGTCAGATCGATGGTCCCGCCGATCGCGTGGAGATCGGCCGCGGATGGGCGACAGGGGATGAGCACCAGATCGGCCGCGCGAGCAGCCATCAAGGCGGCGTCGGCCGCGTGTGGGGCCGTGTCGATCAGAGCAACGCGCGCGCCAGCGTCCTGCGCCGCCGTGAGCACCGGTGTCAACCGCGCGGGTTGCGCACTCGTGACCACTGGTGTGCTCGCCTTCCGCAGATCGGCCCACTTCGTGGCGGACGCTTGCGGGTCGAGATCGACCACAACGGTCGCTAGGCCTGCCCGCTCACTCTCTACGGCGAGACCGCACGCCAGGGTCGTCTTGCCCGCGCCACCCTTTTGGCTGAGCATGGCAACAGTGAACACGAAGACATCGTATAGCACGATAGCGCTTTGAGTCAAATAGCGACCAGTAAACGCTATCGAAATAGGCCAAAACCCCCGGCGGGACTGAACGTCCGCGCCGCGGACCGGCCGGCGCAGAGCTCGGCGCGGATCCGCGCGACATCGAGGAGCGACCTTCGCTCCGCCGGCTCCCGCCATTGCTTCGGTACTCCTGCTGCTCGTCACCGTGCGGTGGTCGCTGGCAGTGCGAGAACTGCGCGCCGGCGACGTTCTCAACTGGCTGGAGTCGGCGGGGGGACGGACCCGGCGTCCGTGTCCGGAGCGTCGGGAGACGGTGGCGGGGGAGTGCCTGTGCTTTCAGACGCAGTTCGCCGTCGACGTGCGCCTGCCGCTGCCGGCGTCGTGTCCGGACTGCGGCGCCGACCGTGCTCGCCCTGAGCGGACATCGAAGGGTCCGTACGCGCCGGACCGGCCGCCGTTCAACGCGCTGCGGATCCGGAGGACGAAGCCACGACGCTGCGTTTCATCGTGGCTCGCATCCTGCGGAGCTGATCGAGTTGGCCGAACGCGCCGCGGACGCGGGAACTGGTCCATGCGCTCGATGTGACGTTTCCGGCGGGTAGGCGGCAGCACTGATCCGGCGGCGACATCGACCGGGAGGAATGTGAATGAAGGACTCGCGGTCCCGGTCCAGGGGGCGTCGCCGGCTGGAATGTTCGGGCGGAACCAGGCGGAGCCGAACGGCAGGGTGG
>WTGR01000738.1 GCA_011523485.1 Acidobacteriota bacterium | reverse complement strand
CGAAGGCCAGCACGCCGGTGCCGGCGTACCCGACGGCGAAGTCCTGCCGCGCCGTCTCCACCGAGACCGGCTCGCCCGCCGCCTCGTTCTTGGCCAGGGTCCACAGCGAGCTCCACACCGCGCTGTCGACACCGGAGGGCATCCAGCCGGCCAGGGCCAGCAGGAACACGAACGGGACGGCCGAGCCGACCGCCTCGGCGGGCCACAACGCCAGCGTCGACAGATCGGCCCGCGGCAGGCTGACCGCCGCGGCCAGCAGGGTCGACAGCGCCAGTAGCGCCACGATGAGCTTGATGGACAGGTCCAGGCCCCGGAACCGCCCCCACCAGAGTAATGCGGCGACCGGCGCCATGACCGCCGCGGCCAGCACCGGCAGCGACCAGTCGAGGTCGAGAGTGAAGCCCAGCAGATAGGCCGTGAACATCACCACGGCCGGCGGGACGACGGCCATCGTCGACACGGTGATGGCCAGGTAGAGCCACAGCGCCCAGCGGCCGATGCGGGCGTAGCCCTCGATCAGGCTGCGGCCGGTGGCGGCGGCGTAGCGCGGCCCGTACTCGAAGAACGGGTACTTCAGGACCAGGGCGATCAGGATGACGCCGGCGAGCGCGAAGCCGGCCGCCGCCCCGGCGCGCGTCGACTGCACCAGGTGCGAGACGCCGATCGCGGTGGCGGCCCACAGCAGCCCGGGGCCGAACGCGGCCCGCAGGCGTCGGAGGGATGTCGCATCCATTGGGGAGATTCCGGATGTGGCACGAATTCCCCGGGAAGGTCCCGTCCTGGGGGTCAAGCGTCGTAGGAGACCCGGCGCAGGGATCGCTCGTACCAGCCGTTGCCCACCGGATCGAAAGTATTCATCTCCATCAGCTCGCCGCCGAAGGCGTGGATGGTCAGGCACGGCCGGTCGGTCAGGTCGTTCGTCAGGGCGTGGTACTCGAACGGCGGAATCAGGAAGTTGGCCTCGCCGGCGACGGCGCGGTGCGACTCGACCGGCGCGAACTTGCAGCGGTGCGCCTCTTCCTTGATCGGGGCGTACTGGGTTACCTCCAACTCGCCTTCCAGCACCCCCTCGACGCTCCAGAGATTGGGATGGTCGTGGATCGGCGTTCCCTGGCCGGGAGCCCAGGCGAGCACCAGGACCGTGTAGCGGCGCGCCGGATCGCGGTGCAGGAGGCGCCGGGCATAGTGGTCGGGCAGCGTGCGCCGGAACCGCTCGTCGAGCCGTAGCCGGCCCGGCTGCAGCACGTTCTCGATCTCGTTCTGTACCTGCCGGGTGATCGTCTCCACGTCCCCGGCGCTGACGGCGGCATCGAGCCGCCGCACCAGTTCATCCGCTCCGATGGCGCTCATCGACGTCCTCCCGCAACCGCCGCCCGCCGCCCGCCGGCGACGGCCGCGCGGGTGCGTGCGTGCGGGTGCTGAAGGCAGTCTAGGAGCCTGCGCCGTAGAACGCAACGGCGTGAGTTCTGGAGCGTAGTCTCCTGGGGCGGCGGGGGCTGGGGCCAGGCACGGCGCGTTTGCGACGGGCTTGGCGGCGCCAGGAGCCTGCGCGGCAGAACGCGACGGAGTGAGTCTCGGCGGCGCGCGCTACTCCATCGACCGTGCGTATACGGAGCGTCCCCGCGAGAAGGTCTCCACGACCTGGATGTGCTCCAGCGCCGACGGATCCGCCTCCAGGGGGTCCTCCGCGAGGATCACCAGGTCGGCCTGTTTCCCCGCGGTGATGGACCCCTTCGTGTCCTCCTCGAAGTACTGGTACGCGGCGCCGAGGGTCACCGCGTGCAGGGCCTCCCGCACCGTGGCGCGCTGGTGCGGTCCGAGAACATGCCCGCTCCGAGTCGTCCGGTTCACGGTGATCGAGACCAACCGCATGATGTCGGGCGGCACGATCGGCGAGTCGTTGTGCACGGTGAAGCGGACGCCGCGTTCGATGGCCCAGCGCACCGGGCTCACGTTGTTGCCGCGCGACTCGCCGAAGCTGCGCCGGTGCCAGTCGCCCCAGAAGAAGGCGTGGGCCGAGAAGAACGACGGCACCGCCCCCAGGACGGCGGCCCGGTCGAGCTGGTCGGCGCGCATGAGCTGGGCGTGGATGATGACCGCGCGGTGATCCGGCATCGGTTCCAGGCCCGCCACGGCAGCGTCGACGCCGTCCAGCATCAGGTCGATCGCCGCATCGCCGTTGGCGTGGACGAGGATCGGCACGCCGCGCCGGATGAGATGTGCGGCGCCTGCCTTGTAGGCGTCCGGATCGAGCGTGCCGTAGGCGCGGTAGTCGGGGGCCGTCCCCGGCGGCCCTTCCGCGTAGGGCTCGGTGACCCAGGCGGTTCGGCCCTGCGGTGAGCCGTCGAGACTGAATTTGACGCCGGCGACGCGCAATCCGCCGCGGTAGTCGGGCTCGTGGACCACGCGCTCGGCGTCCGCCATCGTCCGGAAGCGCGGGAACACCGCGACGTCCGCCGCGAAGGGCTCACGCGCGGCCGCCGCACGCAGCGCGTCGATCGTGTCCCAGCCGGTCGAGCCGTCCTGCACCGTCGTCGTCCCGTAGCGCACGTACTCGCCGACGGCGCGGCGGGCCAGCGCCCCGGTCTCTGCCGGGGTCGGGGAGAACAGGCCGCTCGCGGCGACGAGCGCGCCGGCCCGTTCCTCGAGCACACCGTCCGGCTCGCGCGAGCCGGCCCGGCGGCGGATGTGTCCGCCCGGCGGATCGGGCGTCTCGGCGGTGATCCCGGCCGCCGCCAGCGCCGCCGAGTTGGCGGTGCGCAGGTGTCCCGAGACGTGGGTCAGCACGATCCGGTGCCCGGTCGACGCGCGGTCGAGGTCGTCGCGCGTCGGGTGCCGCCCCTCGGCGAGCAGCGAGTCGTCGTAGCCGCTGCCGACGACGAGGCCGCCCGGCGGGATGCCCCGTTCCTCGATCCAGGCGCGGATCTTGCGGACCACGTCGTCGATGTTCTCGACGTCGCCGACCGGCGGCGGGTGCAGCGACAGCGCGTCGAGCGCGCGCCCCACCGCGAGGAAGTGCCCGTGCGCGTCGATGAAGCCGGGCAGCAGGGCCCGCTCGCCCAGCTCGACGACGCGCGTGGTCTCGCCGCGCAGGGCCAGCACGTCGTCCCGCGAGCCGGCCGCGGCTATCGTCTCGCCCCGCACCGCCACCGCCTCGACCGACGGCTGCGCCGGGTCCATCGTGACGATGTGGTCGCCGATGAACAGGATGTCCGCCAGCGGACCGTCGTCCCCCGCCGGTTGGGCGCGGACGTCGCACCCCGCCAGACAGGCGCCGGCCGCGCAGACGAGGAGAACGAAGGTCCATTCGATCCGCTTCACGAGGTTGCACCCTTCTTCCTGCCGGCAGTGCGCGACTGTCGTGCTTCCACACTCCGGCTGCCCGTGTTCGCCTGCATTCTCCCCGATCGCTCCCGCACGGCGTGCTGCAACTCCTTCACGGCAGCTTCTCGTCGAAGAACGCCAGCACGCGCTCTTGGTACTGCTTCGGGGAGACCTCCGACACCCGGTCGTGGCGCGCGTTGGGGACGATCCACAGATCGTAGACGGCCGGTCCGGCCGCCGCCGCGATGCGCCGGGCGTGATCGACCGGGATGAGCCCGTCGGCTTCGCCATGGATGATGAACAGCGAGTCCGGCGGCAGGCCGGCGACCACCTCCACCGGGTTCAGGACCCGCGCGTCGGCACCGAACACGGTCCGGGCGAAGAACAGGATCGGCGGGTTGAAGAAGCCGGGCAGTCCGCTCGCGCGCGGCAACTCCCTGTCCAGCAGATCCTCCAGTCGGGCGAAGCTGCTGTCCGCGACGATGGTGCGCACGTCCGGCGAGACGGCGGCCGCCAGCAGAACGGTGGCGGCGCCCATCGAATGCGACCAGAATCCCATCCGCTGCGGCGCGAATCCGCGGTCCTCGAGGTAGGCGACCGCGCCCAGCACGTCGCGTTGCTCGGCCGTGCCCAGGGTATAGCGCAGGCCGCCGGACTCCCCGTGTCCGCGCAGGTCGAACAGCAGCGCGTTGTAGCCGCGCGCCACGAGCGCCGCCGCGTCCGGCACGTGCTGCCCGTTGTCGCCCTCACGATTCGAGTTGCGGCCGTGGACGATGAGCACCACGCGGTCGCTCCCGGCGGCGGGCACGAACCAGCCGCGCAGCGGGATGGCGTCGCCGGTGCTCGGGAAGGTCACGTCCTCGTAGGCGAGGTCGAAGTCGGCCGGCGACGATGCCAGGGCGCGCCGGTAGGGTTTCGTCAGCGTCTCGGCAACCGCCAGGGACAGGCCGGCGTAGACGAGCAACACGAGCCCGGCGGCGGACACGGCGATACGAAGGCGGCTTTGACGCCAAGCGACGAACCGGCGGAACTGCGGCATGCAGGCAGTGTAACGTCGGCCAGGTCTCGCGCTGCGCCGCGCTCGGACGAACGCCGACACGAGCGACCGGCCGCGCTACTCGTTCCGGTTGGCGTGCCACTCGAGATGGCGGTCCCAGCGGTCCTCGAGCCGGTCCAGGCGCCGGGAGAGACTGCGCCAGATGGAGAACCCGGCGACGAGGATGGTGCCTATGGTCGGAGCCTGGGCCAGAAGCGCGTCCATCCACGCAACGTACCACTCATCGGCACTTCCCGCAAGTGCAATCACGTGCGCGCCGGCCGCGTGACCCGGACGGCACAGCCGGTGTGGCACCGCGCGGCTTCACAGGGGCGCCAGAACCCCGAGGTCTGCGCGTTCGGCTCCGGCCAGGGCGGCGGCTGCGGTTGCGATATCCTGCGCGGCGTTGCCGACGGACTTGAACACGGTGCAGTCGCGATCTCCGGGTCCGGGCGGCGCCTTCCCGTTCACGATCTCGCCGAGCTCCGCGTCGACGGCGTCGCTCCCGATCAGTCCGGACTCCAGGGGGATGACCAGGTCGCCCGCTTCCTGCCACGCCGCCTCGCGCTGATCCACCACCACGCGGGCGCGCCGCAGCACATCCGGATCGATCTCCTGCATGTCGGGGCGGTAGGAGCCGACGGCGTTCACGTGCGCGCCCGGCGCCAGGTCGCGAGCGTCGAACACCGGGCTGCTGCTGCTGGTCGCCGTCACGATCAGGCGCGCGCCATCGAGCGCCTCGGCCGAGTCACGGACCGCGCGCACGACCGGCGGCTGACCCGGATCGATCTCCGGCATCAGGCCGTCCGCGACCTCCGACAGTCGGGCGGCCAGGCGTTCGGCGCTGGCTCCCGACCGCGACACGATCCGCACTTCCCGCAGCCGGCGCGTCCGCGCGAGCAGCTCGACGTGCGACCGTCCCTGCGGGCCGGCACCGAACACGGCCAGCGTGTCGGCGTCGCGGGGCGCGAGCAGCTCCGTGGCGAGCGCGCTGCCGGCGGCGGTGCGCACCGCGGTCAGCGACGCCCCGTCGAGCAACGCGCGGGCGCGGCCCGTCTCCCCGTCGAGAAGCAGGACCGCGCCCTGTACCATCGGCGCGCCCCGCGAGGGATTGTCCGGAAAGACCGACACCACTTTCGTGCCGAGGGCCCCGTGGTTGCCGAGCACGGCCGGCATGACCAGCATGAGCCCGCGGGCGCTCTCCAGGTGGCTGCGGACCGGGACCGTGGCCGTGCCGGCGGACAGCTCGCCGAACGCGATGCGCATGGCGTCCACCGCGTCCCGTGCGGTGAGCGCGCGCCGAATGTCGGTGGCGGAAAGGATCCGAATATCCATGCGCCTGTGGCACGAGGCTCGAAGGGTCGTCAACGGTTACGCGGGAATCGAGCGGGGCGCCGGATACCCGGTTTCGCGGCAGGCCATGGACTGTGGCATCTGCAACCTCCCGTGTGTTGCTGGTATCGGAAGTTCAGGGCCCGACCTGTAGCCGCGGAGCCGGCAACCGGGAGGTGGCTGCTCGCGCCGGATCCGAACCTCTGTAGTCCTTCGGGGTCGACCCGCTGGCTGGTCTGCCGGCAGAATTGCCGAAGACCAGATGGACTTCCGAATGCTCGACTCGATTGTCAACGACCTGCGATACGCCGCCCGTTCCCTGATCCGGCAACCGGGAGTCACCGCCCTGGCGGTCGGGATTCTGGCGCTGGGGCTGGGGATCAACGCCGCCGTGCTCGCCGTCGCCTACGGGGTGCTCTGGCGCCCGCTGCCTTATCTCGACGCCGACCGGCTGATCACGATAGCCGTCGTTTACGAAGAGGACGGTCTGGCGCATCGGGTCGGGTTCGGCGAGATCGACGAGTGGAACCGCCGGCTCCGGACGGCCCGAGTGGCCGGCTACGACGCACGCGAACGCGTGGTGCGGGGTACGGGTCCGGCCCGCGTCATGGACGTGGCGACGGTCAGCGAGGACTTTTTCGATGTGCTCGGCGCGCCGGCCGCGCGGGGCGTTGTCCACCGTCTCCCGGGCGGTGACGCGCGCGCGGTGATAAGCGCGGAACTGGCGCGGACATTCGAGGACGCGACCGGCCGGTCCGCGCTCGGCCAGGCGGTGACGGTCGGGGACCGCAGCTACGACGTGGCGGCGGTCATGGGGGATGACTTCGCGTTTCCGTCCGCCGACGTCGACGTGTGGCTGATCGCGCCGGCGGGATCCGGCGCCTATCGTCTGGTGGGGCGCATACTTGAGGGTACGACCATCGCCCGGGCCGGGGACGACGCCACCCGGGTTGCGCGCGAGATCGATGGCGAGGCGTGGAGCGCGGTGGTCAGGTCGGTCGAAGAGACGCTGCTCGGAAGTGTGCGGCCGGTGATTCGGGTGTCGATCGCCGCGGCGCTGCTCCTGCTGCTCGTCGCGTGCGCGAACACGGTGACGCTGCTCATCGGGCGCTCGGTGGTGCGGAGCCGGGAGTTCGCCGTCCGGATCGCCCTCGGTTCCGGCATGGCGCGACTCGTCCGGGCCGCGCTGGTCGAAGGGCTGTCGTTGGCCGCCGGCGGACTGCTCGCGGGCCTCGCGGCGGCGTGGGTCGGTCTGCGGCTGTTCACGGCCACGGCCGCCGGCGCCATCCCGCGTCTCGACGGCGTCGCCTTCGACGTTCCGGTCATCCTCACCGGCCTGGTTCTGACCCTGCTGGTCGGCGTCGCCTGCGGCGCTGCTTCCGCGTTCACCGCCACCGGATTCGACGCCGCCATTCTGCGATGCGGGGTGGCAGCGACCGGGGCGCCGGCGACCAGGCGCCTGCGCGGCGGACTGGCCGCCGCCCAGAT
>WTGR01000780.1 GCA_011523485.1 Acidobacteriota bacterium | reverse complement strand
AGCGGTCCTCGCCCCGCCGGCCCGCCCGGCGCATCGGGTACTTGAGCCGATGGGGGCTGTAGAGCTGCCGGATGCGGGAGATGCCGCGGGCGCAGGCGAGGATGTTGAAGTCGGGATCGCCGGTCACCTTGACCAGGCGCCCGTCCTCGACGTGGGCCAGCAGCGCGCAGTGGAGGCACTCCGGCGTGTTCGCGGTGCGGAAGACCCGGCTGCCGGTCGCCGCCGCGGCCCCCGCGCCGGAGACGCCGGCCGGCGCCCCGCCGGTCGGATGGCGGGAGACCAGCAACCCGCCGCCGCCGAGCGCCGTCGCGCCCCCCACGAGGGCGCTCCACTTCATGAAGTTCCGCCGCGACTGCATGCAGGCATCTTATAGCGTTTCGTCGAGAACGCAACTCGCCGCCGGGATCCTTCGTCGAGCGGCTGGCTACGCGCGGCGCCGTCTGGCGTTACGACCCGTGCCCCCAGCCCCAATCAAGGCGCATCCCGTCGTTGGAGACACCCCTCGTCGAGGCACATCCGTCATTGGAGGAGACTGCGCGGCCGGGGTCGTGTTGCGATTGCTATAATCGCCGGTGTCGTCCAGCGCCGCCCGACACACGTTTCCCTCCGATCTGCACGCCGCGCTCGCCGAGCTGTTCGAGACCACCCACGAGGGCATCTATCTCGGCACGCTTCCGCTCCGGGGGGAGGGCGTCACGCTCGGCGCCAATCCCCACCTGAAACTGATGTTCGGCTTCCCGCCGGAGGTCGACCAGAGCGAGATCCGCCCCTTCGACGGCGACCGGTTCGTGCATCCCGAGGCTCGGCGGACCTTCGTGCAGCGACTGACGCGCGACGGCGCCGTGACCGACTACCTGCTCCGGTTGCGTCGGGCCGACGACAAACCCATCTGGGTCGAGGTCAACGCACACCTTGCCGTTCCGGGCGTGCCCGAGCCGGCTCGCGTCGGGGCGCTGCTGCGCGACGTGAGCGAGCGGCGCAAGATGGAGGATCATGGCCGCGGCGTCTATCACGAGTTGCTGCAGTACGAGAAGCTGGCGGCGCTCGGCCAGACCGTATCCGGCGTGGCGCACGAGCTGAACAACCCGCTCGCCACCATTCTGACCTGGTCGGAACGCCTCGCCGGGCGCTCGGTCGACGCGCTGACCCGGCGCGGCATCGCGACCATTCTGAGCGAATCCGAACGCGCCGCGAAGATCGTCCGCAATCTGCTGACGTTCTCGCGCAAGCACCACACGACGCGCGGGATGGTGGATCTGAACCTGGTGGTACGCGAGACGCTGTCACTCCGGACGTACGACCAGCGGGTCTCCAACATCACCACGATCGACGCGCTGGCGACGGGCCTTCCGCAAGTGTTCGCCGACGCGCATCAGCTCAAGCAGGTGCTCCTGAACCTGGTCATCAACGCCGAGCAGGCCATGCTGTCGGCGAACGGGCGCGGCACCCTCATCGTCCGCACGTGGCACGAGGCCGCCGGCGGGTGCGTGGTCCTGGAGATCAACGACGACGGTCCGGGCATTCCGGACGATGTACGGCCACGCATCTTCGACGCCTTCTTCACGACGAAGTCGGCCGGGACGGGGACGGGGCTCGGCCTGACGGTCGCCAGCCGGATCGTCGAGGATCACGGCGGCAAGCTCGATATGCAATCGGCCCCTGGGCACGGCGCCTCGTTCTACGTGCGGCTCCCGACCAGCACCGGGCTCCCGCGGCCCGGGACGACCTCCCCACCGCGGGAACAACCGGTTGTCGGACGAGGATCCGCGGTGCTCCTGGTCGAGCACGAGCCTGCGCTCGCAGAAGCCGTGCGCGACGCCCTGAAGGAGGCAGGATTCCTCGTCGACGGCGCCCCGGACGGTCAAAGGGCGCTCGAACAGGCACGGACTCGGACGTACGACCTCGTGATCTGCGACTTGAAGATGCCGCGGCTGGACGGGCAGGCGTTCTACCGGGCGGTCGCCGGCACGGTGCCGTCGCTCACGCGACGGATCGTATTCGTGACCGGCGACGTGGTCACGGCCGATGCCGAAGCGTTCCTGGAGGAGAGCGGCTGCCGCTGGCTGCGAAAACCGTTTCGCCTGGCCGATCTCCTGCAGGTGGCGCGCGAGGTCAGCGCCTGACGCGCGGTAGCGACGCGGCCGCGGCGGGCCGGGCCGCCGCCGGCCGGAGGTCCGCCTTTGCCATCCTCTTTTTCGGACGCGCGCGCAGAAGCGTCCGATTTCCGGCGGCGGCCAGCGTCCCCTTGAACTGCTCCGGGGCCAGGTCGGGCGCGAGCTGCTCACGCAGCTTCCGGATCGCTCGTGCGTGGAGCTGGGAGACGCGCGACTCGTTGACGCCGATCTCGGCGCCAATTTCCTTCATCGTCGCATCGCTGTAGTAGTACCGTCCGATGATCGTGCGTTCACGACCCGGCAGAGCGGCGATGGCCGCGCGCACGCGGTCGTTGACTTCCGTCTCCTCGCAGACCTTGTCGGGGGTCGGCGATTCGGCCGGCGTCAGCACCGGCGGCAGATCCATGCCTTCGATGCTATCGGCGGTCGCCAGCGGCGAGGTCGACTCGATGATGTTGATCCGGTTGATCGTGCGGCCGAGCGCCGCTTCGTCCGTCCCGACGTGATTCGCGAGATCGGCCAGCGACGGCTCGCCGCCGAGCTCGTTCCGCAGCTTCTCGCGCGCGACCTCGAGCTCGCGCCGCACGCGCCGGATGCCGCGCGGCCAGGCGCCGCGACGCAGGGCGTCGATCATCGCGCCGCGCACCCGCCGCTCGGCGAACGTCTCGAACTTGATGCCCCGTCCCTCGTCGAATCGTTCCACCGCGTCGATCAGGCCGAGCATCCCGTCCTGAACCAGATCGCCGAGATCGATCGAGTGCGGCATCGAGGCGGCCAGGCGCCGAGCCATCGCGCCGACGAACGGCACACCCGCCTCGATGCGCTCCTGCTGTGTCTTGGTGCGCGTGTTGTTCTCCATGCCCGGTTCAATGGCAATGACCGTGCCAACGCGAAAACGCATGGACGCGTGCCTTCGTGCGCACCCGGTAAACCTAGTCTTGTCAGTGGGTTATGTCCCGACATGGCCGCGGGATGTTGCGCATGCGGCGTGTGGACGGGAGCCGGATCGTCATCGGGTTGACGGCCGATCGCGGCCGACCGTCAACGTCTTGACACCGGCTGACCCACGGGGCGGCCGATCACGCAGCAGGCGCATCCATCGACCGGAAAACAGGGCTGTTCTCAAGGGGTCTGCGTCTTGACCACCGCCGCACCGGGCGTCAGAATACCGACACTTCCCCCCGCGAGCTGGACCACCGTGGCAGAACAAGAACGGCATCTGCTCCTCGTCGAGGACGAGGCGCCCCTGCGCGAGGCGACCGCCGAGCGGCTCGTCGAGCGCGGCTATCACGTAACGGAGGCCGAGAGCGGGGAGGCGGCGCGGGACCTGCTGGCCGAGTTCGCCTTCGACATCCTCATCACCGACCTGCGCCTGCCGGGCATCGACGGCGCCGAGGTCGTCGAGCTCGCACTCGAGCGCTACCCGGAGATCGTCGCCGTGATCGTCACCGGCTACGGCACGGTGCAGGACGCCGTATCCGCCATCAAGCGCGGCGCGACGGACTTCGTCATGAAGCCGTTCCCGTTCGACCATCTGCTGCACATCCTCTCGACGGCGCTGGAGCAGCGGCGGCTCAAGTCCGAGAACGAGTACCTCCGCTCACAGCTCCAGGAACGCTACCGGTTCGAGGGCATCGTCGGGCGGAGCCGGCCGATGCGGGATCTCTTCCAGCTTCTCGAGACCGTGGCCGCCACGACGAGCACCATCCTGATCACCGGCGAGACCGGTACCGGCAAGGAGCTCGTCGCCCGCGCCATCCACCACAACAGCCCGCGCCGCCACCAGCACTTCGTGGCGATCAACTGCGGCGCCATCCCCGACGCGCTGCTCGAGGCCGAGTTGTTCGGCCACGTGCGGGGCGCGTTCACCGGCGCTTTCACCAGTCGGCCGGGGCGGCTCGAGCAGGCGCATCGCGGGACGCTGTTCCTGGACGAGATCGGCACGATGAGCACGAGCCTGCAGGCCAAGCTGCTGCGCGCCCTGCAGGAGCGCGAGTTCGAGCGCGTCGGCGGCAACGAAACGCGGCGCGTCGACGTGCGGGTGATCGCCGCAACGAACAGCGATCTCGTCCGCCTGGTCGAGGAGGGCCACTTCCGGGAGGACCTGTACTACCGACTGAACGTGATTCCTCTGCATCTGCCGCCGCTGCGCGACCGCCGCGAGGACATTCCGCTGCTCGTGCAAGACTTCGTCGAGCGCATCGGAACGGCGCAGACGCCGCCGCGGCGCGGCGTGGTCGTGTCGCAGAACGCGATGCGGCGCATGATGGCGTTCCAGTGGCCGGGCAACGTGCGGCAGCTCGAGAACGCCGTCGAGCGGGCGCTGGCCCTGAGCCCGGGCCGGTCCCACATCGAGACGACCGACCTGCCCAATGAGATACAGGCGGCGGTCGAAGGTCCGCTGGACGCGGCCATCTCCCTCCCGGAGACCGGGCTGGACCTGCAGGACCACCTGCAGCGGATCGAGCGCGCGTTGATCGGCTCGGCGCTCGAGCGTACAGGGGGCAACAAGCAACGTGCCGCGCAACTCCTCGGCCTGAAGCGCACGACCCTGATCGAGAAGACGAAACGCTGGCTGTGAGCGCTATGCAAAGACCCCGAGCGAGTCGAACGATCCCTTCAGCACGGCGGGGGAATCGTCGAACTTCAACCACTCCTCGATCATCGTCGCGTAGACGCGGCGGAAGTCGGTGGTCTTGATCAGGTTGCCGTCGTCGAGCGCGGTCAGGCTCGGATGCGTGCCGTAGAGCCCGCCCCTGACGTGGTTGCCGACGACGAACATCGGCGTCGCGGTGCCATGATCGGTGCCGAGGCTGCCGTTCTCCTCGACGCGGCGCCCGAACTCGGTGAACATCACGATCGCCACGTCGTCCGCCCGGCCGATCCGCTTCAGGTCCTGCGTGAAGCCGCGCACCGCGTCGGCGGTGTAGGCCAGGAGCCGCGCATGCGGGTCGGCCTGGTGCACGTGCGTGTCGAACGAGTTGCCCTGGTACGCGACGTAGTAGATGCGCGTCGGCATCTCGGCGTGGATCAGCGAGGCCACCTGCCGCAACTGCCCCGACAACCCGCCGATGCCGTAGTCGACCGGCGTCCGGTACGAGGCGGCGGCCTGCCGCACGAACTCGGAGCTCTCCGCTGCATTCTGCGCCGTGCCGGCCAGGAACTCCAGGGTTGCGTTGCCCCGCGCACCGTCGGCGGTCATGCTCGCCAGCGCGTTCTTCTCGCTCTCGGCGCCCTCGCGGCGGAAGGTGCGCGGATCGTTGAACACGAGCGGCGAGTGGTGGCGGCTGCGGACCGCCAGCGACTGCCGGGTCCCGATGTTCACGATGCGGTTGCCCTGCGCGTCGTGGTCGTAGGCGCCGTCGGCCAGCCGTCCGAGCCAGCCCAGCGACTCGCCGCCGTTCGGCACCCCGGTGTGCCAGTAGCCCATCGACGAGAAATGCGACAGGCTCGGGTTGTCGTAGCCGCAGCCGTGCACGACGACCATCTCGCCATCCTTGTAGAGGCGCTCGAACCCGACCAGCGACGGGTGGAACCCGTAGCCGTCCCCGATCTCGATCACCTCGGACCGGGGAATGCCGATGGTCGGCCGCGCGCGGTAGTACGCGTCGTCGCCGAAGGGCACCACCGTGTTCAGGCCGTCGTTGCCGCCGGAAAGCTCCACCACGACGAGGATGCGCTCCGGGCTGGTCTCCATGCTCGTGCCCTCGAGCGCCTTGGCCGCCAGCGCCGCCGAGGTCCGGTTGAGCAGCATCGGCAGCGTCGCGCCGACGCCCAGCCCGTACATGCCCTTGACCAGGAATTCACGCCGCGAACATCCACACTTGAATCGAGCCATCGTTGTCCTCCAGCTCCCGCGGCTTCGACGCAAGCCGCCCGCATGTCGCTTCGGCCTTCACCTGCTCTCGCGATTCAGGCCAGTTGATACTCCGGCGTGCTCAGGATCAGATAGAGCAGTGCGCGCAACGCCGCCTCGGTCTGCGGCGTATCCGACTCGATGCGGTCGCTCCCGAGCTCGTCGCGCAGGAAATCCACGAGCACGGCGCGGTCCGCGCCGCTCAGCTCGACGCGCAGGAAACGGCGAATCAGGTGATCGACGACCGCCTCGGCCTCCGCCGCCCCCGCGTCCGACAGAAGCCGAACCATGTCCAGGTCGGCCACTCGCCGCGGGATCGGATGCAGCTTCTCGAACGCCATCAGGTAGCCCATGTACCCGCCGTAGCGCGTGTTGTAGTCCTCGTCGCGATCCACGAGCCGGCTCGACTCGGCGTCCCCCTGCTGCGTCGCCGCGGTGATGTTCATGCCGCGGGCGAGGCGCTCCTCCACCTGCCGGTAGATGCCCGGCACGACGCGGTCGGGCGCCCAGAACCCGTCGGTGTCGGGATACAGCACGTCGCGGAAGAGGTTGCCGCGCTGGAGGAGCGTCGCCGGGGTGACCCAGGTCCGCCCGCCGGCCCACCCCGCCACGTTCGGCGGATTGAACAGCGTCTGTCCGAGGCCGGCGACGAGGCGGTTGAAGTCGGGAATCGTGGGCAGCTCCGTCAGCCCCAGCTTGCGGTAGGTGGACACCACCAGGTGTACCGGGCTCTTGATCTGGGTGGCGTACGACGGCGGGCTGTAGAAGTCCCGGGAGAGGAAGATCTTGGTCAGCAGCGGCTTCAGGCCGTAGTCGGCGTCGCGCAGCGCGGCCGCCAGCTCGGCCCGGACCGACTCGGCGAGCTCTTCGCGGACGAAGTACCGGTAGAGCTTGCCGCTCACGAACTCGGCTGCGGCCGGCTGCTCCAGGATGATCCGGATGATGTCGCCGCCGTCGAATGGACCGGTCTGCCCGAGGAACGTCTTCTCGTCGAAGTCGTGCTGCTCGGCGTCGAACTCGAACTCCAGGACGTCGTTGGTCCAGCCGGTGAACGCGCGCGCTCCTTCGCGAATGTCCTGCTCGGTGTAGTTGCCGACGCCGAGGCTGAACAGCTCCAGCAGCTCGCGGCCGAAGTTCTCGTTCGGGTGATCCTTGACGTTCTCGCCGTTGTCCAGATACACGAGCATCGCCGGGTCCCTGAGGATGCCCATCAGCAGGTC
>WTGR01000588.1 GCA_011523485.1 Acidobacteriota bacterium | reverse complement strand
AGCAGCGCTTCGTGCAGAACATGCAGCCGGAGTTCAACGACACGCGGCACGTGCGGGGCATCGTGTCCATGGCGCGCCTCGACGATCCGGCGAGCGCGTCTACGTCGTTCTTCATCGTGACCGCCGCGGCCCCGGCGCTCGACGGCGTCTACACCGTGTTCGGGGTCGTCGTCGAGGGCCTCGACGTGGTCGAGCGGATCGAGGCGGTGGCCACGGAGGGAGAGACCCCCGTCGACCGGGTGGAGATCGTCGACGCGGAGGTGGTCCGGCGGTAGCGGCTTCGATGTTCACCAGTAACCCGTTCCCCGGTCGCCGTGGAGGTGGCGACGGTCGGAATGGATCGAACGCGGAGGTGGCCCGCTGTAACTGCAAGCACTATACTTGGTCGATGGAATGGCCGCCCTGGGTCACGCCGGCGATGATTCTTGCGGCGGCGCTCTGGATCGTTCGCGAGATCCGGACCCTGGGCGAACGACTGGCGCACCTGGAAGGCCGCATCACGGGTTGGCAGGATCGTAGCGCGGGTTCGCCAACGATACGGAGCGACGATAGCGGTTAGTTGGGGGCCGTCGGTCGGGCCGGAGTCAGTTCCCGGCGTCCAGCAGACCTCGCGCCAGCTTCTCGTACAGATCCACGGCCTGCACCAGTTCGTCGATCTTCACGTGCTCCTCCGCCGTGTGCGCCACGTGGATCGAGCCGGGACCGACGAGCAGCGGATCGCCCCACGACGTCAGGAACGGGATGTCGGTGGTGAACGAGAAGGGAGCGGTCTCGAACCCCGGCAGGGTCGTCAGTCTCACCGGCGGGACGATCATGACGTCATCGATCGACACCGAGCCGGGCATCGACGCATCGAGCCGCTCGCGAACGCGCGCCGCCGGCTCGACCGTCCGGAAGTTGACGTCGGCCTCGGCCACGGGAGGGACGACGTTGGGGGCCACGCCGCCCGACAGAACCCCGACCGTATAGGTGGTCGCGCCGAGCCCCGGATCGACCGGCAGCTCGAGGTCGCGGAGCGCAACCAGGGCGTCGAGCAGTTTCTCGACGGCCGACTCGCCGAGCTCGGGATAGGCGGAGTGGACCGCACGTCCGGTGGCCGACAGGCGGACCCGGTAGGCGCCCTTGGTGGCCGCGCCGAGGCGGTTGTCGGTCGGCTCGCCGTTGATCAGGTAGCGCGAGCGGTTCGAGAGCCGGTTGGCGGCGCGGGCGCCGTGGCTGCCGTTCTCCTCACCCACCACGACGAGCAGCCCGACGCGATTCTCGCCCGACTCGCGGAGCCGGTCGAGGGCCATGATCTGGGCCGCGAGAATCCCCTTGGCATCGCAGGCGCCCCGGCCGTACAGCGTGTCACCCTCGATCCGGCTCGGAAAGTGGGGCGGGACGCAGTCGATGTGGGTCGAATAGACTGTTTCCGGCTCGGTCGCGCCGACGGTGGCGATGACGTTGACCCGGTCGTCGACCACCGGCTGCTCGGTGACCTGGTATCCCCGCTCGCGCAGGTCGCGGGCGAGCCAGGTCGTCACCGCGGCTTCCCCGCCGCTGGTCGAGTCGATGTCGATGAGGTTGCGGGCGAGGTCGACGAGCGGGGCGGCTGGCGGTTCCATGCTTCGAGCTCCGTTTGCGTGTCAGGGCCACAGGTCGGCGAGGCTGAAGGTGACGGCGTCGAAGGGGCGGATGGCGACCGGGTCTTCGTCCTTGGCGGTGGCGATCAGCACCCAGTCTCTTTCGCGCAACTCGAACGCCTCGAGGGTGCGGTCCACCGGGTCGATGAGCCAAAGGTGCTCCACTCCCTCCCGCGCATAGATCGGACGCTTGCCGTGCAGGTCGAGCTTGCGGGTCGAGGCCGAGAGCACCTCGCAGACCCAGTCCGGGGCCAGCGTGAAGTACGCCGCATCGGGATAGTCCGGCATGCGTTCCCGGCGCCAGCCCGCCAGATCGGGGACGAGGATGTCCTCGCCGAAGTGGAGCTCCGGCTCGTCGATGATCCACCACCCGCCCGGACCGCCGCGACCGAACTGGAAAGGGTTCGAGAGGTCGGACCCCAGCGACGAACTCGCGAGTGCATGGGGTGCGGCCGGCCGCGGCTGCGTGTAGAGCGTCCCGTCGATGATCTCGGCCACTCTGTGCGGCGGCGCGTCGAGCACGTCCTGGTAGGTCGCCCGCGCCGGGGCGGTGGACGCGGCCCGGGCGGCTAGCGGATCCATGCTTCGAGCTCCGTGCGCGTGTCCGTGCGGTCGTCGCGGTACTTGACGATGACCGGGGTGGCGAGCGACAGCCCCCAGTCGGGTCCGGCGCCGCTGGTGACGGCGCGCGCGCCGGGGACGACGACCGCGCCCTCCGGGACCACCGTGGGCTCGCCCGCGGCCGGCCTGATGATCCGTGCCTGCGGCAGATCGTAGATCGGCGTCGAGCCGGTCAGCACCGTGCCGGCCCCGATGACGGCCCGGCGCTTGACCACCGCGCCTTCGTAGAGACCGGTGTTGCCGCCCACCAGCGCGTCGTCCTCCACGATCACCGGCAGGGCGCCGACCGGCTCGAGCACGCCGCCGATCTGCGCCCCGGCGCTGACGTGGACGCCGCTGCCGACCTGCGCGCACGACCCGACCAGGGCGTGCGAGTCGATCAGGCTGCCGTCACCCACGTAGGCGCCGATGTTGATGTACATCGGCGGCATGCAGATGACCCCGCGGCCGAGAAAGGCCCCGTCGCGCACCGAGGAGCCGCCCGGTACGAGCCGCACGTTCGACGAGGTCGAGAGGGGGCGAAGCGGCAAGGTGTCCTTGTCCAGCCACGGCGAGTCGGCGCTCGGGGAGTCGAACGCCACGACGTCGCCGCAGCGGAATCCGACCAGGATGCCCTGCTTCACCCAGGCGTTGACGCGCCAGCCGGTCGGCGACGACGGATCGGGCTCGGCCGCGCGGACGCGGCCCGCGGCGAGCTCCCTCCGGAGCGCCGCGAACGCGGCGCGGGCTTCTTCCCGGTCGGCCTCGGCCGCCTGGGCATGGAGTTGCTGTATGCGCTCGGCGAGGTCCATGTCCGTTTTCGACTCCGCGGTTTCAATCCCCGCCTGGGGGGGACGTGTTCAGGGCGTGGCCGCCGGCTGGGAGACAACGGGATCTCATGCCGGCGAGGCCTGCCGCGCGGGTGAACGATCCGCTCTCGACAGCCCGGTCGCCGCCAGCACCTCGGCGATGCGCGCGCGCGCGGCGGGCGCCGGCGGGGCCATGGGCAGACGGTAGTGCAGTTCCAGGAGCCCGAGCTCGGCCATCGCGGCCTTGACCGGGATCGGATTCGACTCGATGAAGTTCACCTGCATCAGCGGCAGCAGCCGTTCGTGGGTCGCGCGCGCGGCCGTGAAGTCGCCCGCCGCCGCCTGATCGACGAGCGCCGCCATGGCGTCCGGCGCCTCGTTCGAGGCCACCGAGATCACCCCCGTGCCGCCCAGAGCCATCACCGCGAGCGTGAACGCGTCGTCGCCGGAGAGCACGCAGAAGTCGTCCGGCACCGCGCGGCAGATCTCGCAAATCTGTCCGAGGTCGCCGGAGGCCTCCTTCACGCCGACGATGTTGGCGACCTCCACGAGCCGCAGCAGCGTGGCCGGGGCGATGTTGCAGGCGGTCCGGCCCGGCACGTTGTACAGCACGATCGGCAGGTCGGTGCTGTCCGCAATGGCGGCGTAGTGGCGGAAGAGCCCCTCCGGGGTGGGCTTGTTGTAGTACGGCGTGACCGAGAGGATGCCGGTTGCGCCGGCCCGCGCGAGGTCGCGCACGAGGTGGATCGCGGCGCGCGTGTCGTAGCCGCCCGCACCCGCCAGCACCGGCACCGCGCCGCCGGCCTCGTCGACCACGAGCTCGACGACGCGCACCTTCTCCGCGTGGGAAAGCGTAGGGCTCTCTCCGGTCGTCCCGCAGGGGACCAGGAAGTGCACGCCGCCGTCGATCTGCCGCCGCGCCAGCCGCCTGACCGCCGCTTCGTCCATGGCGCCGCTCGCCGTGAACGGTGTGACGAGGGCCGTGCCGCATCCCGCCCAGCGTGTCTGCATGGCGCCCCCCGCGAATCAGTCGATGCCGAGCACGTCGCGCATCGAGAACCAGCCGCGCCTGCCGCGCACCCAGCGCGCCGCCTCCAGCGCGCCCCGCGCGAACGTCGCCCGGTCGCGGGCCGTGTGGGTCAAGGTGATGGTGTCGAACGGACCATCGTACCCGACGGTGTGCATGCCGGGCATCCGGCCCGCGCGCGTCGACGAAACGTCGATGTTCCGCGCGTACCCCGCCGCCTGCATCGCGTTCCGCAGGGCGATGGCGGTGCCCGAGGGCGCGTCCTGCTTGGCGTCGTGGTGCGCCTCGTGGATCCAGCTCCCGAAGTCCTCGTAGCGGGCGAACAACGCCGCGCTCCGCTCGACCACGGCCTGGAAGAGATTGACGCCGAGCGAGAAGTTCGCCGCGTGCACCACGCCGATCCCCGCCTCGGCTGCGATCCGCCTGGTCTCTGCCTCCTGCGCCTCCCAACCGGTGGTGCCGATGACGACGTCGATGCCGCGCGCGGCCAGCTTCGCGACGTTGGAACCGACCGAATCGGCCAGCGAGAACTCGATCGCCACGTCGGCGTCGGGCAGCGCCGGCGAGTCGATGCCCTCGCCGTGGAGGTTGTTGTGGACGTCGAGGCGCTCGACGACCTCGCAGCCGTAGTCCGCGCTCAGCGCGTCTATGGCCTTGCCCATCCGGCCGTAGCCGACCAGGACGACGCGCACGCTCATTGCGGCGCCGCTTCCCCGGACGCGGTCGCTTCCGTGTCGTTCGCCACCCGGCGAATCAGCGACGCGCCCTTCCTGCGCTCCGCCGGCGTCCGGAATCCGAGGAGCGCGGAGTACTGCTCGCCGGCGATCTGCGCCGAGAGGAACCGCAGGCTGATGCCGGCCCAGGCGATGCTGTTGGCCACGGCGTAGGCGAGCCCGGGCCGGTTGATCCCTTCTACGAGGAGGACCTCGGTGGGGGATCGGCTGAATCCCGCCGCGCGCGCGAGCGCCGTCGCCCGTCGGCCGGAGCCGGGGAGAATCTCCACCGTGGCGCGTTCCCCGTTGCCGGGAGTGCAGCGATTCATCACGGCGTGGAGATCGAGGCCCCCCTGCGCCAGCGGTTCCAGCACCGCGCTGAGCGCGCCCGGCTCGTTCCGGATCTCCGTCTGCCACAGCAAGACCCGCTTGATGGTCACGGCCATGATCGGCGGCTCCGCGAGAGGGGAGCGCGGCGAGACTGGAACCAGTACATACGACACGAATTATACTCGCGCGCCGGCTTCCGCCCGGCCCGCGGCGAGGCCGTCCGGCGCCGCGACGCGTTCGCGAGATCCAGGAGCATGCAGATGGCTATTCCCGAGACGATGCGCATCGTGGAGATCACGGAGCCCGGTCCGCCCGACGGGCTGCAGATCGGAAGCCGGCCGGTACCCGTCCCCGGCTCCGGCGAGGTGTTGATCCGGGTGGCGGCGGCTGGCGTCAACCGCGCCGACACGATGCAGCGCAAGGGCAACTACCCGCCGCCTCCCGGCGCCTCCGACGTACTGGGACTGGAAGTGTCGGGAACGGTCGCGGCGGTGGGGCAGGGCGTCTCCGATCCGGTCGTGGGCGACGAGGTATGCGCGCTGCTCACCGGCGGCGGGTATGCCGAGTACTGCCTCGCGCCGGCGCCGCAGTGTCTGCCGATCCCCGCGGGCGTGTCGCTCGTCGACGCGGCGGCGCTGCCGGAGGCGTACGCCACGGTCTGGACCAACGTCATCGACCGCGGCCGGCTCGAGGCGGGTGAATCCCTGCTGGTGCACGGCGGGTCGAGCGGCATCGGTACGGTGGCCATCCAGCTCGCGCGTCTGTTCGGGGCGCGCATATTCGCCACTGCGGGGACGCCGGCCAAGTGCGCGGCCTGCGTCGAGCTCGGCGCCGAGCGCGCCATCGACTACCGTGCGGAGGACTTCGCGGCGGTTCTGGGCGAAGCGACCGGCGGCCGGGGTGTCGACCTCATCCTGGACATGGTCGGCGGCGCCTACCTGCAACGCAATCTCGCGTCTCTCGCCATCGAAGGCCGCCTGGTGATCATCGCCCTCATGGAGGGGGCGCAGGCCGAGCTCGACCTGGCCCGCCTGATGTCCCGCCGCCTGACCGTGACCGGGGCGACCTTGCGAGCCCGGTCGATCGCGCAGAAGGCGGAGATCATGACGGCGCTGCGGGCCCGCGTCTGGCCGCGGTTCGCGTCGGACGAGCTGCGGCCGATCGTGCACGCCACCTACCGGCTGGCCGAGGCGGCCGAGGCGCACCGGGTCATGGAATCGAGCGTCCACACCGGCAAGCTGCTGCTGGTCCCGTAGGACGCGCGGTTGCTTCCAGGGTAGAGCGGGTATAGTATGAACACGTGGCCAAGCTGCTGTCCGCGAAGACTTACGCCGCACTCGTCGATGCCGGCGCGAAGCCCGGGACGGCCTTGGCGGCGGCCGAAGAGATCGGCGACGTCGTGAGCGAGGTCCGGATGCTCAAGTGGATGTCGGGCGTCACCATCGGGCTGGTTCTGATCGTCATCGGCCTGCTTTTTCAGGTTGCTCTGCGCCTGGATTAGCGGCCGGCCGCGCATTCCCACCCCACCACGCGGCCCTCTCTGGCCGCAGGAGCGTCAATCGGTCGGCGGCGACGGGGTTCCGGCGGTCCCGAACACGCGGTCGAAGTTGTCCGCGAGGATCGCCGCGCGCCCTTCCGGATCGAGATCGATTGCGTCCAGCGCGGCGCACTGGGCCTCGTGAATCGGCCGCTGCCAGCCCCGCGGAAAGAACGACGAGTCCGATCCGAACAGGATGCGCTGCGGTCCCAGCACCGCCAGCGCCCGGCGGAACACGTCGGTCAGGCTCAATCCGGGCGTGTACCTCGTCCAGCCGTTCGAGCTCGACGTATCGACGTGGATGTTTGCCGCGAGGTCGGCGGCCATCAGCGTCTCGCGGAGGAAGCCGGCCCCGAAGTGCGGGACGATCACCGGGACGTCGGGGAAGGCGCAAGCGACCTGGGCGACCGCGAGCGGATCGCCGAGCCGGACGTCGAAGCGCGACGCCAGGCCGAGCTTGCGGCGGACGCCGACCGACAGCACGCCGCAGTGGACGAAGACGGCGCGGCCGTGGTCGGCCGCCGCCCGAAAGACGGCCGTGACGCACTCGTCGTCGAGGGCGAA
>WTGR01000318.1 GCA_011523485.1 Acidobacteriota bacterium | reverse complement strand
CGCCGCCGAAGCCGCGGATGACCGGCCGGCTGGCGCCGGGACCGAAGCTGCGGTTCGCGATGCCGGGCTCGTCCTCGAGCGCTTCGGCGATGGTGCTGGGGGCCTCCCTGGCGATCTGGAACGAGTCGACCGTGGTGACCGCGTTGAATGCCTGGAGCGTCGCCGCGGCGCCGACCGCCGCCGACGCGGTGACGGTGACCTCCTCGCGCACCGGCGACAGGCTCAGCTCGAAGTCGGCGATGGCCGTTTCTCCCGCCCCGATGCTGACGGTCTGCAAGCCGGCGGTGAGCTGCTCGCGCTGGGCGATGACGTCGTAGGTTCCCGCCGGCACGTTCGTGAACTCGAACGTTCCATCGTCGGTGAACGTGAAGGCTCCGGTGCCGATGATGAGAATCAGCGCGCCGTCGACCGGGCCGCCGTTCTCCATCAAGGTCACCGTGCCGCGCACCGTGCCCGTCTCCTGCGCCTGGAGCGGCGATGCCGTCGCGAGCGCCGCCATCGTCAGTGCGGCGAGCCGAATCCGGCAACTCGGCTTGCCGCTGCGGTGTTCCGTGCGGGGGACGCGGCGAGGGCCGGACACGTCATCGTGGCGACGCTGGACTGGGGGTCTCATCCTTCGAGCATACACGTATCGTGGAGCCTTCGGTCGTGTGTATATTACGGCGGGCATACCACACGGGAGTCGTTCAGGAGGCGACCGTTTCCGGAGGTTCACGCATGAAGCTCGCTCCCGAAAGCGATACGCGACAGTGCATCGGCAGAGCAGCACGCGGCCCGTGTCCGGAGTGCACCCCATGACGCACGGTCTGCGGATGCCGCCCGAGCTCATGCGGGAGCTCGCCGGGTACGTCACCGAAATCCTGGTCGAGTGGAAGCAGCGTCTGCCCCGCGAGCCCGCCTGGGACGGCGAGTTCAAGCAGGAGCTCATGGCCCGGCTGATGGAGGATCCCCCCGAGAGCGGCCGGGCGCCGCGCGAGGTGATCGATCGCGCCGTGCGGGACGTCCTGTCGCCGGCGATGCGTCATGAGCACCCGAGGGCCTTCGGGTTCGTGCCGTCGGCGCCGACCTGGCCGGGCGTGCTCGCGGACTACCTGGCGACCGGCTTCAACATCAATGCGGCGACGTGGCTGTCGGCGAGCGGGCCGAGCCAGCTCGAAGCCGTCGTGCTCGACTGGTTCCGCCGCTGGCTGGGATACCCGGAGACGGCCGGCGGCGTGTTGACCAGCGGCGGTTCCGCGGCGGCTCTCGACGCTCTGGTGGCCGCCCGCGAGGCGGCCGGCAACCCGGCGCGAGCGAGCGTGTACATGAGCGACCAGGGCCACAGCGCCCAGGCCCGTGCCGCGCGCATCATCGGCATTCGGCCGGACCATGTTCGCATGCTCTCCACCGGCCCCGACTTCCGCCTCGACCCCGACATGCTGGCGGCGGCCGTCGAGACCGACCGGGCGGCGGGCTGCATGCCCATCGCGGTATGCGCCGATGCCGGTTCGACCAGCACCGGTGCTGTGGACCCCCTGCCGCAGATCGCGGATTACTGCGCGTCGCAGGGCGTCTGGCTGCACGTGGACGCGGCCTACGGCGGCTCGGCGGTCATCACCGAGGCCGGCGCGCGCCTTCTGCGCGGCATCGAGCGCGCCGATTCCATCGGCATCGACCCGCACAAGTGGATGTTCCAACCGTACGAGACGGGTTGCCTGCTGGTGCGGGACGTCGCGACGCTCGAGCGAGCGTTCGCGATCCGCCACGACGTGCTCCAGGACTCCGTCTGGGGCGCCAACCACCCGAATCAGGCGGACCGCGGCCTGCAACTGAGCCGCCGCGACCGCGCCCTGAAGATCTGGATGTCGGTGCAGATCTTCGGCATGGCCGCGTTCCGGGACGCGGTGACGCAGGGAATCGAGCGGGCCGAGCGCGCGGCGCGGTACGTCGAGGACAGTGCGACCCTGGAGCTGATGACGCCCGCGTCGCTCGGCATCGTGTGCTTCCGGGTCAACCCGCGGGACGGCGCGACCCCGGAGGGAACGCTCCATCAGATCAACAAGACGATCCTCGCCCGCGTGTTCTGGGAGGAGCGCGCGTTCCTGTCGTCGACGCTGCTTCGCAGGCGATTCGCGCTCCGCCTGTGCGTCATCAACCACACGACGACCTGGGACGACGTCCACGAGACGCTGCAGACGATCGAGCGTTTCGGACGCGAAGCGCTCTGACGCGCGCCCCGAACGGGCGGCTTCGCGCGGCCGACCGGTTGGAACCTGCAGGCGTCGGAACCTCCCGGGGCAGCCGCGCTTCGGTTACCATTGGCGGCGATGACGCGCCTCGGCTCGTGCATCCTGATCGTCGCCGCCCTGTGCGCCGCGCACCCCGCGCGTTCGGCCGCACATCCCGCGCCGTTCAGCTTCGTCGACGTGCGGCTCGGAGCCGGCACGCTGGACGTCACGGTGGTGGCGCACGTCTGGGACGTCGCCTACGAGTTCGACATCGACGATCCGGCCCTGGTGCTGAATCCCGATATCCTGCGGCCGCGGGGCGAACGGCTCGGAGAGCTGATCGGCGAGCGGCTGCGGCTGACCGTCGACGGGCGCCCGCTCGCGCTCGACGGGTGGTCGGCGCCGGAGATCCTGCGCGAGCGACAGTCCGTGCGGCTGCAGGCGCAGCTTCCGCTCGACGACGGAGTCGGCGCGGTTACCGTGTCGGCCGAGCTGTTCCCCTACGACCCGAATCACCAGACTTTCCTCAACGTCTACGAGGACGCCGAGTTGACGACGCAGGCCATCCTCGGCGGCGGCGACACGGAGTACGAGTACTTCCTCGGCACGCGGCAGGGCGTCTGGGCGGTACTGCAGAAGTTCGTGCCGTCCGGCGTGCACCACATCCTGATCGGGCCGGACCACCTGCTGTTTCTCATCGGCCTGCTGCTGCTCGGCGGAAGCGTGCGGCAACTGCTGCTCGTGGTCACCGCCTTCACGGTCGCCCACAGCATCACGCTGTCGCTGGCGGTGCTCAACGTCGTGACGCCGCCGGCGCGCCTGGTGGAGCCGATCATCGCGCTGAGCATCGTCTACGTCGGCCTCGACAACCTGCTGGCGCGCGGCGGGCGCGACATGCGCATCTGGATCGCGCTGGTGTTCGGACTGATTCACGGCTTCGGGTTCGCGAGCGTGCTGCGCGAGATGGGGTTGCCGAGCGGCGCGCTCGGCTGGTCGCTCTTCTCGTTCAACTTCGGGGTGGAGCTGGGGCAGCTCGCCGTCGTCCTGGTCGTCGCCGCGATCCTGTGGCGCATCCGGGCCTACAGCGCGGTGGCCGGCCAGCGCATCGCGGTCGCGGGATCCATAGCGGTCATTGCGGCGGGCGCGTTCTGGTTCGTGGAGCGGGTGTTCCTGTCGGGAGGCATGGCATGAGCGTGAGGTCGATGCAGTGGGGGCGCGAGATGAAGCGGGCGATGGCGCTCGGTGCGGTGCTGGTCGTCGGCGCCGTGTCGCTGGCGGTGACCGAGGCGGAGCAGGGCGGGCCGGTCGTCGAGGTCGAGCGGCTGAAGGAGAACCTCTACGTGCTGCGCGGCGGCGGCGGCAATTCGGCCGCGTTCGTGACCAGCGACGGCGTCGTCCTCGTCGACACGAAGGTGGCCGGCTGGGGACAGCCGCTGATCGACCGCATCGCGGAGCTGACGCCCAATCCGGTGACGACCCTCATCAACACCCACGCGCACTTCGACCACGTGAGCGGCAACGTCGAGTTCCCCGCGTCGGTCGAGGTGGTCGCCCACACGAACGCCCGCCGGCTGATGGAGGAGTGGAACCCGGTCACCGGGTTCCCGGGCGACTTCCCGAACGTCTTCGAGACGAGCGGCGGCCAGGGCCTGCCGACGCGGACCTACGACGACCGCCTGACCCTGGGCAGCGGCGACGACCAGGTCGACCTCTACTACTTCGGGCGCGGGCACACCGGGGGCGACACCTGGGTGGTGTTTCCGTCGCTGCGGGTCATGCACGCCGGCGACATGTTCCCGGGCCGGCAGGTGCCGATCATGGACGCGAGCAACGGCGGCAGCGGCGTCGAGTACGCGCGGACGTTGCGCAACGCCTGGCAGACGGTCACCGACATCGACCTGATCATCACCGGTCACAGCACCCAGATGACGCGGAGCGACCTCGCACAGATGGCCGCCTTCGTCGACACCTTCGTCGCCGATGTGCGGGAGGCGAAGGAAGCCGGGCAGTCCGCCGCCGAGGTGGCGGCGAGTTGGGAAGTGCCGGCGGAGTTCTCCGGCTTCGGCAGCCCGGGCCCCGAGCGGCTGGAGGCCTACGTGCAGGTGATCTACGACGAGCTGGAGTAGTGCCATGCAAAGGCAGCGCCGCGGTGACGGATCGGTCGGGGCGGCAGACAGGCAGACCGCAGGCGGGCCGGCGTGTCTCGCCGCTGTCTGGACTGTCGTGGCGGTGGCGGCGGGGTGCGCCGCCGCCGTCGAGCCCGGTCCCGACAACCTGAGGGCGTCGTTTGCGGCGCAGATCGACAGCATCGAATCGGTGAGCGGCGTCGAGCATACCGGGGATACGCTGACGTTCACCGAGACGCAGGCGGACGGTACCGAGGTGCAGTGGCGGGTCGCGATCGATTCCGCAGTGGTCGAGGAGCCGGCGGTGGAAGGGGCGCCGACCCAGGGACATGTGTTGTCGTCGTGGTACGCGGACGGTGAGCTGATCGAGCCGCTCGGGTCGATGTCGCGGCTGCCCGACGCATTCCTCGAAGCGGGCATCGCCCAGGATTGCTGGGCGTTGTGGGACGCCGCCGCCGGTCGCTGGGGCTGGACGTGAGTGCTTCTCTGTCGAATCCCGACGCCCCGGCGCGCGTGGATGTGCCCATGGCGCGGGACCTGTTCGACCGGCTGACGGGCCACGATGGCGCGCCCAGGTGCCGCTACGACATGGCGAACGGCCGCGCCGAGTTCGTCGCGGCGCCGCCGGATCTCGTGGTCGAGATCGACCGGAGCACCGATTCGAGCGGCATGCTCGCGCCCTACTTCGGCATGGGCGTACGCGAAGCCTGGACGTGGAGCCGGCGCAGCGGAACGGCGATCTGGATCGCGTCGCGTGATGCCCCGGATGGGTTCCGACGAGTCACCGCCAGCGTAGTCCTGCCCGGCGTGACGCAAGCGGCACTCCAACGACTGCTCGGCGCCCGTTCCGGGGCGGATCGCCGGTATCGCCTGCGGCGGTTGGCGACCACGGTCGCATCGGAGATGGTCGCGCCGAGTGATTCGGGCGCGACGGCCATGGAAGGCGGAACCTGACCACCGACGGAGGTCGACGATGAGACGGAAGCGGGCAATGGAACGCTGGACGCGTATCCCGGTGATCGCCGGACTGGCGGGCTTGCTGGCGGGCGGGGCGCTCGCGCAGGAGGCGGCGAACCGGCCGGTCGCGGTCGAGGGGATCATCTCCTTTACCGAAGGACCGACGGTGGACGAGGCGGGAGCGGTCTACTTCACGGACCTGCGCGTTACCGGCCGCATCCTGAAGATGGACGCCGACGGCACGATCACGACCTACCGCGAGCCGAGCAACCGCGCCAACGGGCTGATCTTCGACAGCGAGTGGCGGCTGCTGGCGTGCGAAGGGGGCAACGGCGCCGACATCCTGCCGCGCATCACGCGAACGAACATCGCGACCGGCGAGATCGAGGTGCTGGCCGACCACTTCGAGGGCAAGCAGCTTCATCAGCCGAACGATCTGACCATCGACGGACAGGGACGGGTCTACTTCACCGATCGCCCCGGACCGGTCGTGACGGCCGAGCAGACCGGCGTGCACGGTGTGTATCGCATCGACCCCGACGGCTCCATCGCACGCATCCTGACCGAGCCGGACATCGAGCGGCCCAACGGGATCGTGATCTCGCCGGACGATCGCACGCTGTACCTGATCGAGACGGCGCAGCAGGAGGGCGGCGCGCGGATGATCCGCGCCTACGACCTCGCGGAGGACGGCACGGCGAGCAACATGCGCGTATTCCACGACTTCTATCCCGGACGGAGCGGAGACGGGATGACTATCGACAGCGAGGGCAACCTCTACGTGGCGGCGGGCCTCAACCGGCTGCGCGGCACGAGCGAGACGCTCGACACGGTGGCCGGCGTGCACGTCTTCTCGCCGGCCGGCGAGCTGCTCGAGCTCATCCCGATCTGGGAGGACACGATCACGAACGTCGCCTTCGGCGGGGACGACCTGCGGACGTTGTACATCACGGCCGGCAAGACGCTCTTCAGCATCCGGACCGACGTCGCCGGCACCCGGCGGTAGCCGCACGGCGGTGTAGTAGAGGCGTCCGGAGTTCCGAGATTCGTACCCCGAAACACCCGTACGGGGAGTAGACTACGCTATTCGTTCGCTGCCGGCGAGCTTGCGTGCAAAGGGGGCGCCGGAGCGACCCGGCCGCGCCAACGGACCGAGGTGGGACGATGTCCAAGACCCTGGCTGGCTGCGTCGTCGGACTCGGCGTCATGGCGGTCTGCCTCGGTTCGTTCGCCGTGCGCGCCGCCGGTCCGGGCGTCGCGCCCCGGTCCGGCGAGCCGCTGCCGCCGCCCGCCGCACCCGCGGTCACCTCCCGGGAACAGGCATCCGTTTCCGAGGCCTCGACCGCCGAGGCGGTCCGCCCGGTCCTGAACCGCTACTGCGTCGGCTGCCACAACGAGCGGCTGCGGACGGCCGGGCTCGCGCTGGACGCGCTGGACCCCGCCCAGGTGGGCGACCGCCCGGAGGCCTGGGAGAAGGTGGTGCGCAGGCTGCGGACCGCATCGATGCCGCCGGCGGGCCGGCGCAGGCCGGACGCCGCCACCTACGAGACCGTCGCTTCCGCGCTGGAGAGCGCTCTGGACGAGGCCGCGGCGGCGGCTCCGAATCCAGGTCGCACCACCGTGCATCGCCTGAACCGGCGGGAGTACGAGAATGCGGTGCGCGATCTGCTCGCGCTGGACATCGACGCGAGCGCGCTGCTGCCCGCCGACAACGCGGACCTCGGCTTCGACAACATGGCCGACATCCTGTCGGTGTCCCCGGCGCTGCTCGACCGTTACATTTTCGCGGCGCGCCGGATCAGCGGTCTGGCGGTGGGCGATCCGGACATCGAGCCGACCACCGCGACCTACGACGTCCCCGCGATGCGGTTTCAGGACCTGCGCATGAGCGAGGACCTGCCGTTCGGGTCGCGGTGGTCGGCTCGATGTCCGGA
>WTGR01000280.1 GCA_011523485.1 Acidobacteriota bacterium | reverse complement strand
TCAGCGCCAATCTCCGGCTGCGGTGGGAGTACCAGCCGGGCAGCGAGCTGTTCGTGGTCTACAACGACCAGCGGGACGTGGCGGACTTCTCGTTCGGAGCCAGGCGCTGGCCGGAGCTCCGGAACCGCGCGTTCGTGATCAAGTTCAACCGGCTGTTCCGCTTCTGAAGCGGGGACCGCCGTCTTCGGCTGCGCGGCTGACGCAAGCCTGACCGACGCTTCACCTTGCGGACCGCCCGGTTCGAGGAGAGGAAGGGAAACAGGGGAGCGCGGAGACCCGCCGGCGCCGGCCGGCAGGTCCCACGCAAGAGTCGTCAGTCGCGGTAGCTGCTCACCGGCGGAAGCTGCGCACCGGTCAGCCCCGTCGGCTCCTCGCCGGCGACCACCGGCATCCGCAGCGTTCCGATGCCGTCGATGCTCGCCTCGACCACTTCGCCCGGCTTCAGATAGCGGTCCTCTTCGCCGCGCGTATCCGCCGCGCCGGCCGCCGTGCCGCCCGACGTGCCGTTGTTGATGACGTCACCCGGATAGAGCGTGATGATCGACGAGGCGTACTCGATGATCTCCCACAGCGAGTGGATCATGTCGCCGGCCCGCGCGTCCTGCAGCGTCTGGCCGCCGACGCTGAGCGTCTGCCGGAGGTTCGCCATCGGGTCGCCGTAGAACTCCTTGGGAGCGATCCACGGACCCTGCGGCGCGAAGCTGTCGTGGCCCTTGCCGACGAACCAGTCCGAGCGGGTCGCGTTGCCCCCCGGAGGACGTCCGCCGCGGTCGGATACGTCAATCGACACCATGTAGCCGAAGACGTAGTCCTGCGCGTCGTTCGCCGACACGTACTTCGCGGTCCGGCCGATGACCGCACCGAGCTCGACCTCCCAGTCCGTCCGGTCCCGGCCGTGCGGAATCACGATCGGATCGCCGTTGCCCACGACCGCGCCGCGGCTCGGCTTCAGGAACAGGTACGGCACGCCGCGCTGCTCCTGGCGGCGGCGTATCTCGGCCGCGCGCTCCTCGGGGGTGCCGGACTCGTTGACGTGGCTGTAGAAGTTGACCGCCGCGTTGAGGATCTTGCCCGGATACATGATCGGCGGCCGCGTCCGGAGATCGCTCACGTCGTAGATGTAGTCGGCCCGGCCGGCGCCCATGAGCAGGTCGTTTCCGACCACGTGATTGACGATCTCGTACAGCCGGTACTTGAGACCGTAGTCCCAGCGCCCGATCAGCTCGAGCATGTCCCCCGGCATCGGAACCGTGGGATACGCGGGATCCGCCTCGAGGGCCATGTTGGCCACCTCGATGTCGATGACCAGGCTGTCGCGCAGGACGAGCCCGACGTGGGGCACGCCGTGGATGTCGAAGGTGCCGACCTTGAACCACTCGGCCACCTCCATATCCGGCCCCTGGGCCGTGGGGACGATCGGGGCGAACAGTGCAATGACCGCCGCCAGGACAAGCATTCGTCGCATGGATTCTCCTCGTGGGTATCGCGTGACCAGTGAGTGCGCAGCTAGCCCGGAAATCGTCGCCTGGCGGCTCCGCTTCCCGCCCAACCAACCCTCGCCAAGAGTCCGCCCCGTCCGACGGCGCAGACCCTTGGGGTTGTACTCCCGCCCCGACCCGCTGTCAAGACGCGGGCGCTCCTCCAACTTCGACGTCGAAGGCGGCCGTTTCGACCTCCGCTCCGATCTTCACCTGCACGAAGATGCGATAGGCGCCAGGCTCGGGAAAGACGAACGGAAACGTCACCGCGTTCGCCGGCGGGGACGCGGCCTGAACCGCGGCGTCGTGCGCTCCGCCCGGCGAGGTTCCGTGCCGTCCGCCGTCCACCGCCCGGGCGGCTTGCCCGCCGGCGCGCACCGGCGGATCGTTCCCGCCGGCCGGCTCCCGTCCGGCGCCTGCGCCCTCCGCTTCGGCGAAGCGCATCTGCGCGGTGAGGTTGATGCTGCCGGCCGGATGCAGGTGCACGAACACCGATCCGTCGTCCCGCAGGACGGCGGCGTGGCCGAGCATGCCCATGTAGGGCGCCAGCACCGACGGCGACCCGTCCGGCTCGGTCACGGAGAATCGCAGCGTGATCTCGTCGTCGGCGCCGATACGGCCGTCCCCCTCCCAGCGGACCGTTCGCCCGCTCGGAAGCGCGTAGCTTCCGGAGCGCGACGCGCCGAGGGGCCGCAGCGTCGCCCACGAATCGTCCGGATCCGGATCGGCCGACGGCGGACCGGCCGACGGCGGGTCGCCGTCCGGCTCGGTCGAACCTCCCGCCGCGGGCGAGGCTCCGAGCGCGGCAGAGCCGGGAGGCCCCACCGTCACCGTGTCCACCAGCGTCGGCGCGAAGCCGTTCTCGAGCACGATATCCGCGTAGATGCGGTACTCCCCCGCGGGAAGCGGCGGCAGCGGAGCCCTGAACGAATCGTAGCCGGCCCGCACCGGGTGGACGTGGGCGAACGCCGCCAGGTCTCCGGCGCGCACCAGGAACATGTGCATCAGCTTGCCGTGGTCCGGCAGCAGTCCGGCATCGGGCAGGCCTTCGACGGCGCGCCAGTCCGGGTCGTCGATCGCCAGCGTCAGAGTGCGCGTTCCGCCGGCCTCCGTCACCGCCGCCGTCGTGTTCCAGGGGCGGTACAGGCGGCTCCGGTACGCGGCGTCCACGGCATCCCACCAGATCCAGCCGCCGCCGAGGAGGGCGCCGAGGACCAGCGCGAACGCGGCCATCGCGAAGCGTGCGCGCCAGCGCCGGCCCATGTCCGGCTCCGTGCCGGGCTCGAGCACGCTGTCGCGGACCGCGGCGCCGACGATCGTGACCGCGCCGACGAACAGGAACAGCGCCGCCGCGACCAGCCCCGCGCCGAAGGCCGGGTTCATCGCGAGCCGGCGCTCGGCGAGCGCCAACACCGGCACGAAGACGGTCCCCTCGCCGGCGGCCCCGGCGACGCCGACCTCCACGCTGTACGAGCCGGGGGTCATCAGCCACAGCTCGCCGCTGTACAGGCCCGCCTCGCCGGGCACCGGACCGGCGACGTCCGGGGGTGGCGCGCCCTCGAGCCCGACGTCGGATCGCAGCGGCCGGAGCGTCACGCGCTCCACGCGCCCGCCACCGAGGACGCGGACCGAGGCCTGCGCGAGGCCGGGGATCACACCGGGGGTCCGAACGATGACGCGGACGCGGTAGGGGCCGGCGGCCCCCTCGAAGTAGGCGTTCGAGGTGCCGACGTGGGCCGACGCGGTCGACCCGACGGCCGCGATCAGGCCGGTGACGGCCAGGACCGCGGCGCCCGTGCGGCGCACGACACCGCGCCGGCCACGCCAGCGACCGCCGTCCACGGGCACGAGAGCACGGCGTGAGGCGCTCATGCTACCTCCGCACGCGCGACATCCAGTTGCCCATCCAGAGGCCGCACAAGGCCGACCCGGCGGCGATCAGCCCCGTCCAGCCCACGGCAGCCGCGGTCATCGGGCGGCCCCAGAACACGTACTGGTACGCACCCGGCGCGCGGCTGTAGCCGAACTGGTCGGCGGCGAAGAAGAAGTTGCGGGCCGGCTCGGCAAGCAGAAACTCCGCGAACGGCCACTGCACGGCAGTCAGCGCGAGCATGGCGGCGATGCCGGCTCCGACGGCGGTGGCGCCCCAACGCAGGCGGCCCGCCCCGGCGGGCACTCGATTGACGATGAGATCCACCACGAGAGCCGGCGCCAGCAGGAGGAGCGGAAACGACGGCGGCACCATGTGATCGATCTGCCGCATGATCGGCGCCAGCATCGGCTGCGCCGGAAAGAGCTGCAGGATCCAGATCAGGAGCATGGTGACGCCCATGTAGACGCCCGCCGCGGCGGTGGCTGCCCAGCGCGAGGCGGCGCCCCGTGCGATTCCCACCAGCAGGAAGGGGAAGACGGCGGCGCTCGTGAAGAAGTAGCGCGGTCCGTGCTGCAGGTTCGGAATCCCGATGTACTCCATGAAGAGCGTCGCCGCCTGCAGGATCAGGAAACCCCCGGTGTACGCGAACAGTGCCTGCAGCACGCGACCGGCGGCCGGCGCCGCGTTCTGGCGGGCCAGCGCCATCAGCATCGCGCCGACGGAGACCGCGTTGATGCCGAACGCGAGCACCATGTGGGGCGGACTCAGTATCTCGACGTCGAGACCGTACGCGTTGTGCCACCAGTCGTCGAGCGGGGCCGAGACGACCATCGCCAGCGCGCCCCAGATGCAGACCCAGGCGCCCAGCGGGCCGCGGAAGCCCCAGAACGGGACGGCGGCGGCCCGCTCGCGCTCGGTGCCGGCGAACGTGGTGCGGAGAACCAACCAGCCGCACGACAGGCCGGCCACCACGCCGCCGAGATAGATCGCCATGTGGGCGGGCGTCCAGAACGAGTCGCGGCCGATGGACCGGTGCCAGGAGATGTCCCAGATCACGCCGACGATGACGCTCGTGGACGCGAAGGCGACGGCCCACAGGGGCCAGGGGACGGCTGTCGACGCGGCGTGCGACGATGGCGCGGACAGGGCGACGCCGACCGTCGAGGTCGGCGCCGCGGGCGCTAGAGCGGCCATGCTTCAAGCGTAGCCCGAAAACCGCCGCCGAACGCGACCGCAGGTCGCGCCGCCGGCCTCCGCTTCCCACCCCGACGAGCCCGTCCGGCCGTCGGCGCCATCCGGAGCCGCGCACACTCCCGGCGCGTACGAATCCCGGCGGGAGTTTCGCGCGACCGTGAGCGGGTGTATCCTGCCGCGCAGGGACTTTCGCGACGAAGGCCGGACCCGGCTCCGCGGCGACAGCGCCGGTCCGGCAAGGAGGTTGAGATGATGCGAATCGTGAAGCTGTCGGCCGCGTCCGTGACCGTGCTGGCGCTCGTGACCCTGGCTCCGGCCGCGGTCGAGGCCCAGGATGCGGACGCCGAGTGGACCGCGCCGCGCACGCCCTGGGGCGACCCCGACATCCAGGCGATCTGGAACAACGGCACCATCACGCCGCTGGAGCGCCCGGAGCACCTGGCCGAACAGGCGTTCCTGAGCGCCGAGGAAGTGTCGGCGCTCGAGGAACAGGCCCAGGCCCGCGTGGACCGTGAGAACGCCCCGAGCGAAGTACGCACCGAGCCGCTTCCTGTCGGGGGCAACGTCGGCGCCTACAACAGCTTCTGGACCGAGCAGAACACGTCGGTGGTGGGCACCAACCGCACGTCGATCATCACCGATCCGGAGAACGGCCGGCTGCCGCCGCTCACCCCGGAGGCACTCGCCCGCATCACGTCGCCGGAGTCGGTGCGCCTGGCCGCTGCGCAGAACGGCACCGTGCCGGCCGAAGGTCCGGAGGACATGGGCCTGAGCGAGCGTTGCCTGTGGTATCGCGGGATTCCGTCGATCCCGACCGGCTACAACAACAACTTCCATTTCTTCCAGACACCCGACTACATCGCGATCCTGCAGGAGCACATCCACGATCTGCGCGTCATCTATCTCGACGACCGGCCCCACCTGCCGGACGGCATCCGCCAGTTCGCCGGCAGCTCGCGCGGCCGCTGGGAAGGCGACACGCTGGTGGTGGAGACCACGAACCTGCGCGAGCCGTTCATCCGCCGCTGGGCCCGCCCCGAGCACTCGCTGTCACGGGGCAAGCTCAGCGAGTCCGCGACGGTGACCGAGCGCATCACGCGCACGGGGCCCGACACGCTCGACTACACGTTCACCATCGACGATCCCGAGACCTGGACCAGACCGTGGTCGGGCGCCCTGCCGCACGCGCGCCAGCACCTGCCCATGTACGAGTTCGCGTGCCACGAGGGCAACTACGGGATGTTCAACATGTTGACCGGGTCGCGCGCCGAGGAGGCCGAGGCCAGCGAGGGTCCGTAGTCGTGCTAGTCTGGAGGCATGCCGAGTCGAGACGCGCAGTGGATCATCGGCGTCATCGTGGGAGCGGTCCTCGCTCTGAGCGTCCAGATCGGCGGGATCCGGACCGACTTGCGGGTGCAAATCGCTGCCGTTCAAGAGGATCTGCGGCGCATGGACGACCGGTTGCGGGCAGTCGAAGTCGAATTCGGGAAGATTGACCAGCGGCTTGCAACGCTGGAGCGTTTGCACCTGCCGACTCCGGATCCGGCGGACGACTGAAGCGCTCCGAATCGAACCAACACCCGGTGCGAGTGTTGGTTCGGCTCGAGTCCTGCGGTCACCCGGTCAGTATCGGGTCGGCGTGGCTGCGGTGCGCGGTCGATCGCGGGCGCAGGCTGCGACGCTTGGCCCGGTCCGGTAGACTCCTTGCTCCCTTGACGCTTCCGTACGACATGGGAAACGCCGGCGACCTGCTGAAGCACGGTGTGCTCGCGGAGGTCGTCCGCTGGCAGTGCGCACAGGGCATCCCGCCACGCTTCATAGACCTGTTCGGCGGCGAACCCTGGGGCGAACCAGTCCCCGCGGTTGCGAGGCGGGTCAGGAAACTCCCGATGGGGTACGCGCTGCGAGCTGCCCAAACCGGAATCGATGCGGGCCGCTACTACGGCAGCGGGTGGATGGTCCGGAACGTGGGCGCGGGGACCGGAGCCCCCACCGTACGAGTGTTGACCACTGACCGGGACCCGGAGCGCCGCAAGCGACTCCAGGACTCCGGCCTGACCCTGATCGACGAAGACTTCCCGAATGCGAGTCTGTCGGACGCCTACAACGCGTTCGAGAACGCCGTGCTCCCCAACGCGAAAGACGACGACCTGGTGCTCATCGATCCCTTCGCCGAGTTCCTGCCGAAGGAAGCGCCGGTGGTCGTTTCCCAGATGGAGGAGATGGCCCGGCGTGCCGCAGTGCTGCTGTTCGGGCTGAACCTCGATCCGCAGAACTGGGTCGGACGACGATTCGACAAGCTCCTGAACGCCCATCTTCAGGGCGCCTAGCGCCTGACCTGCCCTCCGCTGAACCACGTTGGTGTCCAGGGTGAATCGAGATACCGCGCGGAGGTCGTGCTCGCCGCCCGCTGGTTGTCCGAAGGGAAGGGCTCCGGCAACGTTGGTGCCCTGTGGGAGCGACTACATTCGTTCAGCGAGCAACTGGCGGGCGTGCTCGATCTGGCGGCGGAGTCCGTCACTCTCCGGATCATCGGCCGCTGAGTTGCTCCGAAGAACCTCGGCGATGCGCTGGACCTCGAGGAAGAGGTCCCCTATCTGGATTCCGAAAAACTTCAACTTGGTGATGCCCCGGGGGTGCACGACATGAAAGTGAGGCTTTGCCGTACGGGGGTATTGAGCGAGCGC
>WTGR01000812.1 GCA_011523485.1 Acidobacteriota bacterium | reverse complement strand
CGGTTCTTCCTCGGGGACGAGGGCAACGACCAGGTCCCCCTCGACGGGTACGGGGTGCTGAACCTGCGCTCGTCCTACCGCTTCGACAACGGCGTCGAGCTGTTCGCCCGGGTGGAGAACCTGCTCGACGCGTGGTACGCGACCAGCGGCGTGCTGGCCGAGCTGGAGGTCTTCCTGCGCGAGGTCCCGGACGCGAGCGACCCGCGATTCATCGGGCCCGGCATGCCGCGGAGCGCTTTCGGCGGCGTGCGCGTGCGGTTCTGACGCATAGCGGGCGCTTCGCGCCGGCGAGACTCCCCAACGCGACCGTCGAGGTAGCGCCGCGACCGTCCGGGTCGCGGTGCTACGCCGTCCGCTCCCCCTCCTGCAGCAGCGCCGCGAGCTTCACCGGACCGATGTTGCCGCCGCTGAGCACGGCGACCGTAGCGCCGTCCGCGGCGGCGTCCCGGCGTCCGGAGAAGAGCACCGCGGCGACGCTGGCGGCGCCGCTCGGCTCGACCACGAGCTTCGCCCGCGTCGCGAGCCAGCGCACCGCGCTCACGATGGCGTCGTCCTCCACGGTCACGATGTCGTCCACGAACGCCGCGACGTGGGCGAAGGTCAGGTCTCCCGGCCGCACCGGCAGGAGGCCGTCCGCAATGCTCGCGACGCTGTCCAGCGTCACCGGCGCCCCCGCCTCGACCGAGCGGGCCATGGCCGCCGCGCCCACCGGCTCCACGCCGATGACCCGCGCCGCGGGCCGTGCCCGCTTGACGGCCGCCGCCACCCCGGCGATGAGCCCCCCGCCGCCGATGGGCGCGTACACGGTGTCGACCTGCGGCGCATCGGCCACTATCTCGAGACCGACCGTGCCCTGCCCGGCGATGATCTCCGGATGGTCGAACGGCGGCACCATGGTGAGGCCGCGCTCGGCGGCCAGCGCCTCGGCCCGCCGGCGCCGCTGCACCGAGGTGGTGCCTTCGAAGAGCACTTCCGCCCCGTACGACCGCGTCCCCTCGACCTTGACCGCCGGCGCCGTCTCCGGCATGACGACCACCGCCGGCAGCCCGAGCCCGCGGGCCGCGCACGCCACCGCCTGCGCGTGGTTGCCCGACGAGTAGGTGATGACGCCGCGCACGTCCGAGCCGGACGCGATCTGCGTGACGAGGTTGCAGGCGCCGCGGATCTTGAACGCCCCGGCCACCTGCAGGTTCTCGCACTTGAACCCGAGCGGACGCCCGGCGACGTCCGCTGCGTCGACGAGCGGCGTACGGCGCACCACGCCCCGGATCCGACCCGCGGCCGCCTCGATCGCGGCGGATTCCACCAGGGCGCTCACCGGCCCGCCGCTCCGTCGATTGAGCCGTATACTGAGCCGCGTGATTCGGCCGTCCTCACCCCTCGCGACGGGCTGGCTGCTCCTGCTGTGCGTGCTCTCATCGCTGCCCGCGACCTCCGTCCCGGCCCGCGCACAACCGCCCGAGGAACCGGTCGGCGGCTACGTGTTCGACGTGCGCGGCACCTTCATTCCGTTCCCCCGCAACGTGGAGCTCGCCACGGCTCGCGACCTGCCTCCACTCGACACGCCCGGCCGCGGGCTCGGCTACGACGTCGGCGGACACGTGTACGTGTTCCGACTGCGCGGAATCACCTTCGGCCTGGGCGCAAGCTTCCACCGGTCCAGCGCCGATCAGCAGCCCGGCGAGCTCTCGGTCGATCCCGACGGCCCGACGCTCCGCAAGCGCTTCTCCGCACGGTCGTCCCAGCTCTCGTTCAACTTCGGCAGCCGCAACGGATGGAGCTACCTGAGCGGCGGGCTCGGAACGTCGCGCCTCTCGCTCTTTCCCCTCGACGCCGACGAACCGGCCCAACGGTCCTCCAACACGCTCAACTACGGCGGCGGAGTCCGCTGGTTCCTCAACGACCGCGTCGCCTTCAGCATCGACCTGCGCTTCTACGCCATCAGCCCCCTGCCGCCGACCGACGAGGCCCCCGGCTCGCCGCGCATGACCCAGATGACCATCAACGCCGGCGCCTCCTTCCGCTAGCGGCGCTGGCGCCATAATCTCCGCATGCACCGGGAGACGTTACTCGATTTCTTCGACGATCGCATCCGGTCCGACCGGCCCTTTCTCGTCTACGACGGCGGCTATCGCACCTACACCTGGTCCTATGCCGAGATCGGCCGCGCCGCCCGGCGGTTCGCGGCCTCGCTCCGCCAGCACGGTCTGGCGCCGGGCGACCGGGTGGTGCTGTGGGGCGAGAACCGCGCCGAGTGGATCGTCGCCTTCTGGGGCTGCCTGGCCGCCCGGACGGTGGCGGTGCCGATCGACCTGCGCGCGTCGCCCGATCTGGTCGGGCGCGTCGTGCGGATCGTCGCGGCCCGACTCGTCGTGGCGGGCGAGGGCCTCCGGCCTCCGCCGCTCTCCGGCGTCGAAACCTGGGCGCTCGACGAGCTGCTCGGCGGCGGCGCCGCGCACGATCCGCCGGCGCCCGAGGCGCCCGTGCCCGACCTCTTCGATAGCGCCGCCGATGGAGACGCCGCGGACCGTCCGAGCCGCGAAGACCTGGCCGAAATCATCTTCACGTCGGGGGCCACGGCCGATCCGAAGGGAGTCCGCATCACGCACGCGAACGTGCTGGCCAACATCGTGCCGGTCGAGCGCGAGATCCGGAAGTACGCCCGGTACGGGCGCCCCTTCTTTCCGCTCCGCTTCCTGAATCTGCTGCCCCTGAGCCACATGTTCGGCCAGGCCATGGCGACCTTCATCCCGCCGATGCTGGAAGGAGTCACCATCTTCATGCGCGGACCGTCCGAGCCGCGAAGACCTGGCCGAAATCATCTTCACGTCGGGGGCCACGGCCGATCCGAAGGGAGTCCGCATCACGCACGCGAACGTGCTGGCCAACATCGTGCCGGTCGAGCGCGAGATCCGGAAGTACGCCCGGTACGGGCGCCCCTTCTTTCCGCTCCGCTTCCTGAATCTGCTGCCCCTGAGCCACATGTTCGGCCAGGCCATGGCGACCTTCATCCCGCCGATGCTGGAAGGAGTCACCATCTTCATGCGCGGCCACAACCCGGCGGACGTCGTTCGCCAGATCCGGAGCCGCCGCGTGTCCGTGCTCGTCTGCGTCCCGAAGATCCTGGAGGTGCTGCGCGACCATGTCGTGCACCTCGCGCCGGAAGTCGCCGCCCCGCTCGAGCGGCCCGAGCACGTCGCACGGCGCTGGTGGCGGTACCGCCGGATCCACCGTCTGTTCGGCTACAAGTTCTGGTCGTTCATCGTCGGTGCAGCGCCCCTCGATCCGGAGGTCGAGGCGTTCTGGTCACGGCTGGGGTTCCTGGTCATCCAGGGCTACGGCCTGACCGAGACCGCACCCATCGTCACCCTGAACCATCCGTTCCGGACCCGGCGCGGATCCGTCGGCCGGCCGATTGCCGGCATCGAGGTTCGGATTGCCGGCGACGGAGAGATCCTCGTCCGCGGCGACAACGTGACCGGCGGCTACTACGACGCGCCGGAGGCCACCGCCGCCGCTTTCCGGGACGGCTGGTTCCATACCGGCGACGTCGGCGCCCTCGATGCCGACGGCCGGCTGACCGTCCAGGGGCGCAAGAAGGAGATGATCGTCACGCCGGACGGACTGAACGTCTTTCCGGAAGACGTGGAGCGGGCCGTGCGCGAGAGCGTCGGCGTGCGGGACGCCGCCGTGGTCGGCGGCGGGTCGGCCGGGCGCGAACACGTCCACGCCGTGTTGCTGCTCCATCCGGACGCCGACCCGGATGCGGCCGTCCGGGACGCCAACGGCAGGTTGGAGGACCATCAGCGGATCCGCGCGTTCTCGGTCTGGCCCGGTCCTGCGCTGCCCAGAACCGAAGGCACGCAGAAGCTGAAGCGCCGGGAGCTGAAGCGCTGGGTGGACGGCGACGCGCGGCCGCCGGCCGAAGCGGGGGGTGCGGCCACGGCCGATTCCGTCGAGGACGTGGTGGCCCGCTTCGCACATGGACGGCAGGTCACCGGCGCCACCACCTTCGAGGAGCTGGGGCTCGGATCGCTGGAGCGCATCGAGCTGGCCCTGGCCCTCGAGCGCGCGTTCGACTGCACGATCGACGAAGAGGATCTGGTGCGGCTCGCCGACGTGGACGACCTGCGCGAGTTGCTGGCCGGCGAGCCGCGGGGACGGGCGACCACGATCGCGGCGCGAGCATCGTCGCCGGACGCGGGTTTCGAGACGCCGATGGCGTTTCCCACGTGGAGCCAGCATGCGGCGTCGCGCGGCATCCGCCGGCTCGCCCAGGCCGCGTTCCTGCTGCCCCTCACCCGGGTCTTCGCCTGGATCCGGGTCGAGGGCCTCGACCGGCTCGCCCACGCGCGCGATCCGGTGCTGTACGCCGCCAACCACCAGAGCGTGATGGACGGCCCCGTGATTCTGGCCGCGCTGCCGCCGGCGCGCCGCCGCCGGGTCGCCACCGTCGCGGCTCGCGAGTGGTTCTCCGCGCACTTCCACCCGGAGAACCACACGCGGCCGCAACGAATCGCCACCAGCCTCGCGTACTATCTCGGCGTGCTGTGCTTCAACGTGGCTCCTCTCCCGCAGCGCGAGGCGGGCGCGCGCGAGGCGATGCGGCATCTCGGCAGCCTGCTCGGACAGGGATCCTCGGTCCTGATATTCCCCGAGGGGCGGCGCCGGGAAACGGGCCGGATCGACAGATTCCAGCCGGGGGTCGGCATGCTCGCCTCGCGGATGCGGGCGCCGGTGGTGCCGGTGCGCATCGACGGGGTCGATCGCGTTCTGCCGATGGGCGCGCGCTGGGCCAGACCCGGCCGGGTGCGGGTCGCGTTCGGCGATCCCATCCGCGCGGAAGGCGACGACTTCGCGGCGATCGCGCAGCGGATCGAGGATGCCGTCAGGGCGCTGTGACCGCGCGGCCCGCGGACGGGGCCGGCCTCTCCTATATAATCTTCCCCGCTCCAGGAACCGACGTGGCGAAAGACGACCTCATCGACGTACAGGGCACGATCGTCGCAGTGCACAGCGGCGGTCTCTACCGCGTGCAGTGCGATTCCGGCCACGAGGTGCTGGCCCAGTTGAGCGGCCGGATGCGCCGGTTCCGCATCAAGGTCGTCCCCGGCGACCGGGTCACCGTCGGCGTCTCCCCGTACGACCCGGCCCGCGGGATCATCACGTTCCGCGCGCGCTGAGCCCGGCTTCCCGGGCGGCGCTGATGGACTGAAGAACCAGGCGATGCTCGACGATTCAGGGCCGGATCCGTCCGCGGCCGGGGCACCGGCGCCCGCATCGGACGATCCCGCGATCCAGCGGTTCCGGGCCTGCCGCTGGCACGACGAGGTGGACGGCGGCACGGAGTTCTGCAAGCACGGCGAGGTCCTGCCCTACGCCGGCCGGAACGGCTTCAACCCGCGCGCCTGGTGCCCGGAGTGCACCTTCTACAAGGCACGGCGCAAGGCCCGGAAGCGCGACGAAGCGGACCTGGACGACTTCGACTACTAGGAGTCTGCGCCGCAGGAAATTTTCGCCCCAATAAGTAGTGGCTTGGGAGCTTTACAACCACCACATACAGGGGTCGATGATGCCAAAATCCGTTCCACGGCGCAGACTCCTAGCGCCCCGAAACGACTCGCTGGCTCGTCGTTGCGGCCCATCCCCCCGCTCCATGACCCTGCGCCGCGGCACTTCGCTGCGTTGCGTTCTGCGGCGCAGACTCCTGGCCTGGGAGTCTGCGCTACTCGCTGAACTCCCGCGCGAGATCGCTCCATTCCCCGTCGGGGGCCAGCGCGCGGTAGGTGCGCCAATGCGGTTTGGCGGCCGCCGAGCGGCCCATCTTCTCCAGCGTGACGGCCAGATAGAAATGCGCGTCGGCGTACCCGCCATGCACCCGCAGGGCGTCGTGGTAGCAGGCCACCGCGTCGCCGTAGCGTCCGAGGTCGTGGTGGATGTTCCCGAGGTTGAACGCCGCCTCGAAGCAGTCGCCGTCGAGGGCGAGCGCGCGCTCGTACAGCGCCTGCGCCTCGACCAGATTGTCTCGCGCGTAGTGGATGTTGGCGAGGTTGACGAGCGCCGGCACCAGCGCGGGATCGAGCAGCAGCGCCTTGCGGTACGCCATCCGCGCCCGCTCCTGCCCCTCGCCCGGCCGTTCGTCGAGATCGGATCCCTCGCGGAAGAACTGCGCGGCGAGGGCCGCCCGCTTCGCGACGTCCGGCGACCGGTCCCCCGCACCGCCCGCACCACCATCCGGCCGCGGCAGCGCCACTACCTTGGCCGGCTGCGCCTCGCCGTGCAGCTCGCGGAAGTCGAGCGCCAACTGCCCCTCGCGCTCGGCCAGCAGCATGCGCACCGCGCCGCGAAACGATCCGCCGCGGGCGATCTCCTCCTGGATCCCCTTGACTACCCCGACGTCGTGGAAGCCGTAGTAGGTATCGGCCCTGGTGCGCACAACCGGCCGAACCAGGCCCCATTTCTCCAGGTGGCGCAGGCGAACCTCCCGGACGTCGGGGTAGCGCTCGCGCATCTGGCGCAGTCCGTGATAGAGCTGGCGCAGCGTTTCGTCCGACTGCAGGCCGCCGAGACGATAGAACTCCCGCTCGTCCACGACGTCCACCTGCCCCGGCGTCCGGGCGTTGATCTCCTCGGCCCGGCGGAGCTTGCCGCTCTTGCCTGCTGCCGCCTCCGCCGCGACGACGAGCATCGTTGTGCGCGCGGTGACCTCCGGCGCGGTCCGGCCGCCGAGCCGCTCGACGACGCGGGTCGCTTCCCGCCGGCCGACGGAAGCGAGCCGTCCGCTGAACACCACGACGTGGCCGGCGAAGGGCCCGCCGGCCGGGGATTGGACGTCCGGGGGAGCGTGCGTCATGGAGATCGAACGGTTCCATCATAATGTCAAGCCGTACCCGGCCCCGGCGATGAACGCATGGGAACGCTGCTCGCAGCCGACGTCGGTGGAACCAAGACGGTGTGCGGGTTGTACGCCACGGGCGAACGCCGGCCCGACGCGATTGCCGTGGAACGCGTCGCGACCCTCGACCACGACAGCCTGGAGGCTCTGCTGGCCGCGTTCCTCGAGCGCCGGGCCGCGGGCGCGACCGTCGACGCCGCCGTCCTCGGGGTGGCCGGCCCGGTGCGCGACGGCGTATCGGATCTCACCAACGTGCCGTGGCGCGTCGAAGCGGCGGCCATCGTCGAGCGCTTCGCGATCCCCGCGGTGCGCCTTCTGAACGACCTCGAAGCGATGGGCCACGTCGTGTCCGTGCTCGCGGACGACGAGGTGACGACGCTGCAGCCGGGGCAACCGGCGGCGGACGGCAACGCGGCGCTCATCGCGCCCGGCACGGGCCTCGGCGAGACGCTGCTGCACCGCGTCGACGGGCGCCTCGTGCCCGTGGCCGCCGAGCCGGGCCACACGGACTTCGCCGCCCGCACCCCGGTGGAGATCGACCTGCTGCGCGCGTTGACCACGCGCTTCGGCCGCGTCTCCTGGGAGCACGTGCTGTCCGGTCCGGGCCTCACCCACATCCACGCCTGGCTGCACGGCGGCGATCCCTGCCCGGCCGCCGGCGACGCAACTGCTGCCGGGGACCTGCCGCGGCGGATCACCGGGGCGGGGCTCGAACGCCGCTGCCCGCGCTGCGTGGACGCCCTCGACCTGTTCACCGGCGCGCTCGGCGCCGAGGCCGGCAATCTCGGCCTGCGCGCCCTGGCCACGGCCGGCGTCTACATCGGCGGCGGCATCGCCCCCCACATCCTGCCCGCGCTTGCGTCTCCGGCGTTCCTGCACGCGTTCCGGGACAAGGGGCCCATGCGGGAACTGATGAAGTCCCTGCCCGTACGCGTCATCCGGCTTGCGAATCCGGCCCTGCTCGGCGCCGCCGTCGCGGCGCGCGACCTCGCCGCGTCCGCGGCGGCGTGAGGCTCCCGGCGCGCGAACCGGCGCGGCGGATCGGGCGCCGGGTCCGGTCCGGAGAGCCGGTCGTCGGTGGTAGAGTGAGTGCTCGCAAAGGAGAAACCCGGATGCCAGGAGCAGGCTCCCGCCAACGGTTGTTCGCGTTCGTGATCCTGATCGTCGTACTGCTCTCTGCCGGGCGGAGCAGCCTGTCCGCCCAGATGCTCGAGCCCGTCTCGTACACCGTCCGCTTCCCGGCGCCGGCCACCCACTACGCGGAGATCGAAGCGGAGGTGCCGGCCGACGGACTCGGGGCCGTCGAGCTGATGATGGCGGCATGGACGCCCGGCTCCTATCTGATCCGCGAGTACGCCCGGCACGTCGAGGCGGTGCGGGCCGCCACGCCGGCGGGAGAACCGCTCGCGGTCGCCAAGTCGAGCAAGAACCGCTGGCGCATCGAGACGGGCGGGGCGGACCGGGTCACGGTGACCTACCGGATCTACTGCCGCGAGATGAGCGTCCGCACGAACTGGATCGAGGCGGACTTCGCGATGCTCAACGGCGCCCCGACGTTCCTGACTCCCGTCGCGACCGCGCCGCGACCTCACGACGTCCGCATCGAGCTGCCGCCGGCGTGGAGCGAGAGCGTGACGGCGCTGCCGCCGGCGCCGGGCGGCCGCCCGCACAGCTATCGGGCAGCGGACTTCGACACGCTGGTCGATGCGCCGATCCTCGCCGGCAACCCGACCACCTACCCCTTCACCGTGGACGGCACGCCCCATGCCCTGGTCAACATCGGCGAGGGCGGCGTCTGGGACGGTCCGACCTCGGCCGCCGACGTCGAGCGCATCGTGCGCGAGCAGCGCCGCACCTGGGGCTTCTTCCCCTACGAGCGGTACCTCTTCCTGAACATGCTCGTCGAGGCGGGCGGCGGGCTCGAGCACAAGGACTCGACCCTGCTGATGACCAGCCGCTGGACCAGCCGCGACCGCCGCCGGTACCTGCGCTGGCTGGGGACGGTCAGTCACGAGCTGTTCCACGCCTGGAACGTCAAGCAACTGCGGCCGGCCGCCCTCGGCCCCTTCGACTACGAGCGCGAAGCGTTCACTCCCGCCCTCTGGATGGTGGAGGGGCTGACCTCTTACTACGGCCCGCTCGCCGTCCACCGGGCGGGAATCTCCACCCGAGAGGAGTTCCTCGAGGCGCTGTCCGGGCAGATCGAAGCGCTGCAGACGACGCCCGGCCGGCTGGTGCAACCGGTCGCCGATGCCTCGTACGACGCCTGGATCAAGTACTACCGGCCCAACGAGAACAGTCCGAACACCACGATCAGCTACTACACGAAGGGGGCCGTCATCGGCTTCCTGCTCGACGCCCGGGTGCGGGAGGCGACCGGCGGCCGGCGGAGCCTGGACGACGTGCTGAAGGCCGCCTACGGCCTCTACTCGGGCGAGCACGGGTTCCGGCCCGGCGAGTTCGAGGCGGTGGCGTCCGAGGTTGCCGGCATCGATCTGGGCGACTGGTTCGATCGGGCGGTCCGCTCGACGGACGAGCTCGACTACGGGCCGGCCCTCGCCTGGTACGGCCTGGAGTTCGCTTCCGACGCCCGCGAAGGCGGGGATGCGCCGGCGCCGGCCTGGCTCGGCCTGGACACGCGCGCCGACCGCGGACGGCTGCTCGTCGCCGGCGTGCGCCGCGGCACACCGGGTTACGAGGCGGGATTCAACGTCGGCGACGAGATCCTCGCGATCGGCGACTACCGGGTCGGACCGGAGGCGTGGAGACAGCGCCTCGACCTCTATCGGGCGGGAGACGCGGTCACCGTCCTGATCGCCCGGCGGGAGCGCCTCGCGCGCCTCGACGCCCGCTTCGGCGAAGCCCCGCCGGCGGGCTGGCGGCTGCGGCCGGTGGAGTCGCCCTCCCCGGCGCAGAAGGACCGGCTCGACGCCTGGCTCGACCCCGGCCGGATTCGCTAGCAGATGGTCCCGAACACGAACCCGCGGGCGCGCAGCTTCGGAATCAGCAGCGCCGTCGCGTCGACGGCGTACTGCCGGTCGGCCTCGGGATTCTCATGGTGACCGTCGTGCATGACGACGATGTCGCCGCCCGAGATGCGGGCGGCGAGCCGGTCGGCGAGGCCGCTCGGATCGGGCCGGCGGTACCAGTTGAAGTCCCACAGGCTCCAGCCCCACCCGACGAGCGAGTAGCCGGCCCGGGCCAGCCCCTCGTACATCCGCCCGCTCCGGAACCCCGCGTGGGGGCGGAAGGCGCGGCAGGGCGCGCTGCCGGCCAGGCGCTCGATCCGCGCCGCCGCGGCCTGCAGACGGCGCGCCACCTCGTCGGGCGGCAGCACCATCCAGTGGCGCGTATGCGTATGGAGGGCGACGGCATGTCCTTCCTCGAACATGCGCCGGACGATCGGCGCCGTGCGCTCGGTGAGATGCCTGTCGATCAGGAAGAAGGTCGCGTGCGCTCCCTGCGCGGCGAGCACGTCGAGCAGCAGCGGCGTCGCGGTTGGATTCGGCCCGTCGTCGAAGGTCAGGTAGACGACCGGCGGCCCGTCCGGGTCCGGTATGCTCCAGATGGCGGGGGCCGGGGCGACGGCGTCGAGCAGAAACGGAAAGGGTGCGACGTGGGCGAGCGACAGCAGACCGAAGCCGGCGGCGATCAACAGCCAGAACATCGTCTCGGTGGATGGCGGGTCCTGCTCGCCTGCGCCGGTGCGGTGCTCGGGTGCGCACTCGGGCCGGTCGAGTCCGCCAGCGTGGCCGAAGAACGGTCCTCGCGTCAAGACGGGCGGTCCGGGGAGCGGCAGCAGATGGTGGAAAGGCAGATTCAGGCACGCGGAATCTCCGCGCCCGCCGTGCTCGATGCGCTGGCCGCGGTTCCGCGGCACCGCTTCGTCCCGGAGGCCCTCGCGCCACGCGCCTACGAGGACACGCCGCTGCCCATCGGCTACGACCAGACGATCTCGCAACCCTACGTCGTCGCCTACATGACCGAGGCGGCCGCGCTGCCCCCCGACGCGAAGGTGCTCGACATCGGCACCGGCTCCGGCTACCAGGCCGCCGTGCTGGCGGAGATCGTGAGCCGGGTCTACTCGATCGAGATCGTCCCGGAGCTCGCCGACCGGTCGCGCCGGTTGCTGGCCGACCTCGGCTACGACAACGTGGAGGTGCGGACCGGCGACGGCTACCGCGGGTGGCCGGAAGAGGCGCCCTTCGACGCCATCGTCGTCGCCGCCGCCCCCGACCACGTCCCGCCGGCGCTGGTCGAGCAGCTCGCGGTCGGCGCCAGGCTGGTCATTCCGGTCGGCCGCTTCACCCAGGAGATCCTGATCGTGACGAGGACGGCGGGCGGCTCGACGACGGAGGCCGTGCTCCCGGTCCGCTTCGTTCCGATGACCGGGGAGGCGCAGCAACCCCGCCGCTGACGACCGGCGGCGCGGATCAGCCCCGTACCGGGCTCGGTCCCGCGGCCATGGCCGGCGGCGGCGCCGGCGCAGCCGGCTGCGGCGGCTGGAAGCTCTGGATCGAGATCTGCGCGGCGGCGCGCTCGGCGATGCGCAGGAACGCCCGGCCCGCCGGGGACTCGGGCTCGGCGGTCACGATTGGCGCCCCGGTGTCGCCGCCGACGCGGATCGGCGCATAGAGCGGAATCTGGCCGAGGAAGGGCACGCCGAGCTCCTCGGCGACGCGCTCGCCGCCGCCGCGCCCGAACAGGTCGCTCTCCTGCCCGCAGCCCGAGCAGGCGTAGTAGCTCATGTTCTCGACGATCCCGAGCGTCGGGACGTTGAGCTTCCGGTACATGCCGACCGCGCGCCGGCTGTCGGACAGCGAGACGGCCTGCGGGGTCGTCACCACCACGGCGCCGGTGACCGGTACCGTCTGGCTGAGGCTGAGGGCGACGTCGCCCGTGCCCGGGGGCATGTCGACGACGAGATAGTCGAGCTCGTCCCACTTGACGTCCTGAAAGAACTGCCGGACGACGCCGTGCAGCATCGGGCCGCGCCAGATGATGGGCGCCGCCGCGTCGGTGAGGAAGCCCATCGACACGACCCGGATCCCGTGCTTCTCCGCCGGCACGATCTTGCGGCCGTCCGACTCGAGCCGCGCGTCGAGGCCGAGCATGATGGGGACGTTCGGGCCGTAGACGTCCCCGTCGATGATCCCCACGCGCCCCCCGTAGCGGGCGAGCGCCACCGCCAGGTTCACCGACACGGTCGTCTTGCCGACGCCCCCCTTCCCCGCGCCGACGGCGATGATGTTCCGGATGCCTGGAATCGGGGCCTGCCCGGCATCCGGCAGGGCCGACCGGACGCTCGCGGTCATCTCGATGTCGACGGCGTCGACGCCGCCGAGCGCGGACACCGCCGCCCGCGCCTGCTCCCGCATCTGGTCCTTGACCGGGCAGGCGGGCGTGGTGAGCTCGATCGCGAACGCGACCCGGGTCCCGTCGATGGTCAGGTTCTTGACGAACCCGAGACCGACGATGTCCCGCCCCAGGTCGGGGTCGACGACGGCCTTGAGGGCATTCAGAACGGCAGCTTCCGAAACGGCAGACATGACCTGCAAGCTTAGCGGCTCGGTCTCCGCCAGACAACCGTACCGGCGCCGGCGCGGACGGTCACTGCACCGCGATGCGGACCTCGATGTGGGTCTCGAAAGCGTGCGGCGGCGTGACCGAGTACCGCAGGCGGGTGCCGTGCCGCACGCCGGGCGGCACCCGGAAATGCAGCCGATGGGACAGGAATCCGGCGCCGCTGCCGTCGCACAGGCCGCACCGATCCGTCCACGACTCGCCGCGGCCGCCGCAGGCCGGGCAGGTGTGCGGCACGGTGAGATCGAGAGGCACGCGCACACCGCGGTCGGCCTGCTGCGCCGTCAGCTCCACCTCGGCGCGCCGGGTCGCCACGCCCCGTTCGCCGGCCTCGGCGAAGAAAGCGGCCCGCATGCGCGCCACGATCGGGGCCATCGACGGAAAATCGATGGCGACCTCGTCGGCGAGCACGGACGTCGAGCGACCGCTTCGGGGCCGCCGGCGCGACGACCCGTCGCCGCTCGACCCGGGGTTGCCGGCGGGTGACGCGGGCGGACCTTCGATCATCCGCGCCAGCGCTTCGGGGGCGTGCGCCGACAGCTCGTCGTGCAGGCGGCGGGCCAGGGCCCAGTAGGCTCGACGAACCCCTGCGCCGCCGGCGTCACGGAAGGGTCCCGGGGTCGGTTCGACGGACACGCACCGTACGATAGGAGTCGCTTCCGAACGTTGTCAAGGCGGGAAGTGGTGTTACGATCTGCCGCGGGAGCACACCAGCCCATGAGCGACTACACGATCCACAGCGAACCGCGCGCGGGCCACTGGGTGGCCTGGGCCGTCGCGCCGGGCGAGTCCAGGCCGGCCGGCGCGGTCATCCTTCCCGGACAGACGCAGCAGGAAGCCGAGGCGAATGCGCAGCAGTGGATCGAGCGCTTCACCGCGGACCCGCGGCTGCTGCTGTCCTGAACCGGTCCGGACCGTCCCGGCGGCCTCGCGCGCCGTTGCGCCACGGCCGGGGCGATCGGTCACGACGCGGCGCTCCGGTCGCCGGCGGGCGCGCGGTCCCGCGGCTGTTCCGGGCCTACGACCGCGAGCCGGTGGCTTCGCCCGGTCTTTCCCGTCCAGTCGATCTCGGGTTGCACTCCGGCCACTGCCCGCTCCATGGCGGCGATGAAGGTGGCGGGCAGTACTTCTCCCAGGCTGCCGCGGTTGGGCTCGACGCGGCCGCCGGCGGCGACAGCCGAGAAATAGAGACGGTCCCGGGCGCGTGTGGCGCCCACGTACAGCAGGCGCTTGCTCTCCTCTCGCTCGGCCAGGCGCTGGTCCTCGTCCGCCTCGGTCCGAAACGGCCAGACGGACACGGACGGCTCCGTGTCGCCCCGGTCCGTCACCCGGACCGGAGGCGTTGCGGCGCCCGCGCCGCGTCCGAGATCGACCAGCAGCACCACCGGGAACTCCAGCCCCTTGGCGGCGTGCACCGTCATCAGGTTGACCGCATCGAACGCATCGACCACGGCGTTCGACACATCCCCCGGCAGTTGATCGAGATGCTCGGCGACACGGGCCATGGTGGCGTAGCCCCGGTTCTGCACGCGCCTGACCAGCCCGCGGAACTTCTTGACGTTCTCGCGCGCCTGCACGGAGGGACCGGCGCCGAGCTCCGCGTCGTACGCCGACTCGACCAGGGCCAGGTCGAGCAGCTCGGACGGCGCCACCCGGTCGACCAGTGCTGCCCATCGCGGAACGGTCTCGCGCGCCAGGGCCAGCAGCTCCGCATCGTCACCGCGCAGATCCGCCGCCGCCGGCGGGACATCGGAAGCCAGCAGCGCGTCGGACAGTCCGCCGGCGAGCCGCGCGAGGGCCCGGTCCGAGATGCCCACGATCCGCGAGCGCAGCAGCGCCGCCGCCCGCAGCTCCGACCACGGGTTCGCCAGGTACCGGACCAGTGCCCGCAGGTCCTTTATCTCCTCGGCGTCGAAGAAGCCGAGACCCTTGTACACGCAGGTCTGGATCCCGCATCCGTGGAGGGCCCGCTCGAACTCGCCATGACTCTGCCGCGAACGGAAGAGGATCGCGATGTCGCCCGGTTCGGCGCGGCGGCGCAGACCCGTGCGGCGGTCGCGGACCTGTCCTTCCCGGAGCAGACGCGCGATCTCGCCGGCCACCAGTTCCGCGCACCGCTCGACGCTCTCGCCCACCGCCAGCCCGAGCGCCGGACCGCCGCCTCCCGCCGCGTCCGGCGGCCCGGTCACCGGAAAGCGATCGTGCTCGTCGAACCGGAAGGCGTCGCGCCGGGCCGGCGCCTTCTCGATCGCCGCGAAGAGGTCGTTGACGAAGACGAGCAGGTCGGGCACGGCCCGAAAGCTGTGCGAGATCCATTGGCGCACCCGGCCCGCCGGCGCGTCCGGCCGCAACGCCGCGACCGCGACTCCCGCGTCCTCCAGCACGGAGACATCGGCGTCCCGGAAACGGTAGATCGACTGCTTGCGATCCCCGACCACGAACACGCTGGGCGGCAGGGGCGCGTCGTCCACCAGTCCGCTGCCCTCGCCCCACGACTGCACCAGCAGCGAGACCAGCTCCCACTGGACGCGGCTCGTGTCCTGGAATTCGTCGACGAGCACGTGGTGATAGCGCGACTCGAGCCGATAGCGGGAACGCGCGAACTCGTCCATCTTGCGCAGCAGGTCGACCGCGCGCTCGAGAACGTCGGAGAAGTCGAGCAGCGCGCGTGCCTCCAGCTCGCGGCGGTACTCGGCCACGCCGAAGCGGAAGAGGCGCTGCACGCCGCGCGCAAGCGCCAGGTTCACGTCGCGATCGAAGCGGGTCAGCACGTCGTGCACGACCGGCGCCAGCGCCGCCGCGGCCGCACGGAAACGGCGGCCGCGCGGCGTGCCGCCCGGCGAGCGGGGATCGGTGAACCGCTTGCGCGGCGCGCCCGAGCGGGTCAGGAAGTACGCCCGCAGCCGATCCAGCGCCGCCCGGATGCGCGCCGGCTCCCGCTCGGCGAGCCGGTCGAGGTCGGCCAGGTCGCGGGCCACCACCGCGAACGATCCGCTCTCGGGCGGTCCGTCATCCAGCACCCGCCGCAAGCTGGTGCGCATCCCGCCCATCCGATCCGCAAGGCTCGCCGCCGCGGCGCGGCAGGCGCCGGCCGCCGTCGAGTCCCGCGGCACGCCCCGCAGGACCCGCCTCAAGGCCGCCGACACCGCGGTGCGCCGCTGCAGCAGGTGGGTCACGGCCCGGCGCACGCGCCATGGTCCGAGCTGCGCGAGCAGCATGGCGACGTCGGGATCGTCGTGCGCGGCGGCGCTGCCGGCCACCAGCGTCCGCTCGACCGCCTGCCGGACGATGTGGGGAATCTCCATCTCGTCCGCTACCGCGAAGTCCGGGTCGAGATCGGCCTCGAGCGGGAACTCTCGCAACAGAGACAGGCAGAAGGCGTCGATGGTGCTGATCGTGATCTCGCCGAGCCGCTCGCGCAGCTCGCGCCAGCGCGCCTCCCCGGCGCGCGAACGCGCGGCGTCCTGCTTCAGCTCCTCCACGATCCGCTCGCGCATCTCGGCCGCGGCCTGCCGCGTGAAGGTGATCGCGAGCACGTGCAGGGGATCGACGCCGGCGCGCAACAGGTTCAGATAGCGGGTAACGAGCACCGAGGTCTTGCCGGTGCCGGCCGAGGCTTCGAGCACGACGTTGCGGCGCGGATCCACCGCCGCCAGACGGGCCGCCTGATCCGGCGGCGCGGCAGCCGACCGGCGGTCAAGCGTCCTCGACATGTTCCTTGCGGCAGACGGTGGGAAACGAACAGGTCATGCAGCGCAGCCGATCCACGGGCCGGGGCGGATACTCGCCCGCCTCTATCGCCTCCACCAGCGCCACGACCCGCGCCTCGCCTTCGGCAATCGCCGCGGCGACGTCACCCCCGGGCACCGACACCTGCAGCCGGGGATCGCCGAAGGCGACGTACAGCGCCTCGGTGACACGAAAGTGCTCGCCGCGCTCGGCGCGCAACTGCCGCTCGGCGCAGCGCGCATAGACCGGGAGCTGCAGCGCGCGCGAAGGATGAGGGGGCCGGCTGGCCTTGTAGTCGATGACCCGCAACGTCCGGTCCGCATGCAGATCGATGCGGTCGACGACGCCGCGAATCGCCACCGTCCGGCGGGCCGGCGGGCTTCCGAGCTCGAAACGCCCGTCGATGCGGTATTCGAGCAGCCGCTCGACGACCCCGGTCTGGCGTTCGATCTCGGCGACGAACACCCGCTCGGCCAGCCCGGGGGACGCCGCCGAGCCCAGCAGCCAGCCGCGAGCCACGGCCCGGTCGATCGGCGGCAGCGCGCCGAGGGCGTCCTCCGCCGCTGTCTCGAAGCGTTCCAGCGCGGCGTCGAGGTTGGCCAGCGTCACCGCGCCGCGGCCGGCCCTCTGCCAGTCGCGGAAGAACGACTCGAAGACACGATGCAGAAACAGGCCCCGCTGTTCCGGGGTCATCGTCTGCTCGGACGCGCGCTCCACCTCGAGGCCGAGCGCGTGAGACGCGAAGTACTGGAACGGGCAGCCGGCGTACCGCTCCAGCGCGCTCACGGTGTACGCGCGCTCCGGTTGACGCCCGGCGCTGCCGGACGCCCGCGCGCCACCGGCGCGCGACCCGATCGTCCGCCCGACGCGCAGGACCCGCCAGCGCCGGCCGATGCCCGCATCCCCCGGCGGCCGGGGCCGGTCGCCGGGCGCCGCGGCCGGGTCGCGGTCCGGCGCCGGCACCCGCTCGGCAACGAAGCCGTCGAGGTCCTCGAGCAGCGGCGAGGCGGCGACGACCGCGTCGTCCTCCAGCACGAATGTCGACAGCCAGACGCGTTCGTCCGCCAGTCCGAGCAAGTCGCGAAACGCGGCGCGGGAGGCTCGCAGGCGATCGCGTTCCCGCGGCCATCCGAGCCCCGCCAGCAAACCGGCCGGATAGAAGACGTTGCGGGTCGTGCGTCCGGGCCATTCGGTCTCGACGAGGCCGGCGACGAACACGTCGTCGAACCGCCCGTACACGGCCGCCTGGACGTCGATGAGGTGGACACCTTCGGCCGGCGCTCCCGCGGGACGGGTCCGGCTCTCGATCCAGCGCCGCACGACCGACGCGACCTCGACGACATCGACGTTGCGTCCGGCGTCGTCGAGCGAGCGGTTCGCCGCCTCGAGCGCCTCGAGGCCCTGCCAGATGAACGCTCGCCACTCCCCGGCCCGGCCGGCCGGCTCGCCGGCGTCGAGGGGGGCCGCATGGCGTTGCAGGAACGAGCGGAGCGTCTCGAGTTGGGCGGCCAGCGGCCGCGGCTCCCGGAGCGGACGCAGCTCGCCGGCCAGTGCGAGCACGCAACGCAGGGCGCCGGCCGCCGCGCGGCGGGTTTCCGTCTCCGCGGCCCAGTCCGCGGCGGACCCGGAGAGCAGGTCCAGTCCACCGCTGAAACGCATTTCCGACAACGCACGGTCGAGCGCGCGAACGGCCCCGGCGGCAGGCGGCGGCCCGTCCGTTTCGAAACGGAAGTGCGGCGACCGCAGCAGCTCCATCGCCGGCCCGCGACCGAACCCGCTCGCCGCGAACGCGAGGACCACGTCGACCGCCGCGGCGTAGGGCTCGACGGCGAGCGGAAGCGCATCGCCCGGAGACACCGGCAGCCCGGCCGCATCGAATGCCGAAGGCGCCAGATACAGATAGGGCAGGGGGCGCTGCACCACGACCGCGGCGGCCGCGGGCGGGCGCCCGTCGGCCGCAACGCCGCGGCGCACCCGGCGTGCAATCTCGCGCAGCTCCTCTTCGCGGTCGCGCCACGCGAAGTACGGCCGATCCGCCGGCGAATCGGGAACGACGACGGCGGCCGGCCGGCCGCCGTCGGTTCGGACGCGCGACTCCGCCAGGCCGGGCAGCAGGTCGTCGAGCCGCTCCCGAAAACCGCTGTCGAGCACCCCATCGGTCGCGATGACGGTGACCCGCTCCAGCCTCGGTAGACGCGCCAGCAGGTCGAAATCCGCCGGGTACAGACCCGCCGCATGCGCCACCTGATCCGGTACCGTCACGACGATCTCCGACACCTTCCGCAGCGGTTCGGCGGCGAGCAACCGCTCGCGCAAGCGATGCTCGTCGAGAAGGCGAAGCGCATCGATCCTGCGGTCGTAGGCTCGGAACGCCGCCACCAGAAAACGGGTCTGCAGCAGGAGGCGCCGGGCTCCGCGATCGAGGTCAGCGCTCGGCTCGAGCTCGTCGAGCAGCAGACGCTCGAACGCGTCGACCGACCGGCGCCGGCGCCTGAGCTGATCGTAGAAGGCCAGCAGCGCCGCGACGATGCCGGGCCGCAGGCGGAACGGAGGAACGCAGCCGGCGGCCCGTGCCTCGGCGGCCGCGGCGGCGCCGACAACCTGCCGTTGAACCGGGGTGAGCAACGGCGGACACGACCCGTGCCGCTCGTGCAGCCACTCGTACCACTCGCTGCGGGTGACCAGGGCCACCCGACGGTGCTCCACCCTCGCCGCGGCCAGCGTATGCCGCAACTGACCCGCCGCCGCTCGGGTAGGAGTCAGCACCGCTGCCGGCCGCGACGCCTCGATGCAGCCGGTCACCGCATCCACGATTGCGCGCTGGAACGCGCGCAGCGTCGGCGCCCGCAACAGGTGCGTCTCCCGCGGCGTGATCAAGGCGCGTTCCCCGCCCAGCCGAAACGACCGCCCCCCCCGCGCGCGCCGCGGGGGCCTGGTTTACGTGTGCTCCCGAATTCCGGTTTGCTCAAACACTGTGGGAAACCTGTGTCCCACCTGTGGATTCCTGGTCGCGAACGTTTTTTTTCGAGCCGGTTTCCTCCGTGTTGCATGCGCCTCTCGACCTGTGGACGCGGCATTCGTGCCCGCTTTCGCTTGATTGAACCCGGCCGCTCGCTAGAATTCCAGGGTTCGCGTCCGGCGCCGCCAGCCTTATCCATGCCCCCTACCGTTCAACGTTTCGACCAGACCATCGGGGGCCAGCACTACGCCATCGAGGTCAGACCCGTCGTGGGAAACCGCTGGCGGGCCTGTCTGCTTCGCTCCGCCGGGGTTCCGACCGCCCTGATGCCCTTCTACGGCACCACGCCCCGTGCCGCGCTCGAAGCACTCGTCACGTGGCTCTCGCATGCCCATGGCATCGAGGCGGATTCGCTATAGTAGCTGTGGGTTGGCTCGTACCGCGATGCGTCTTCGACGGTGGCTGCCGGCGGCGGCCGTTGTCTGGCTGGCGGCCGCGCCGGCCGCGGTCGAATCCGCGCAATTCCGCCCCCGCGCCACCGTTCGCGTCGTGGCCACCGGCGGCACGATCGCCAACCATCCCGACGGCCGGCTGACGGCTCACGAGCTGACCGATCTGATTCCCGCGGCGGGGCGCTACGCGGAGGTCGAGACCGAGCAGTTCGCGAACCTGCCGAGCAGCTCGCTCACGGTCGAGCACTGGCTCGCGCTGGCCCGGCGCCTCAACCGTCTCTTCTCCGCGCGGGGCGACCTGGACGGCGTCGTCCTGACGAGCGGGACCGATACGCTCGAAGAGACCGCCTACTTCCTCCACCTGACGGTCAGGACCGACCGGCCGATCGTCGTGGTCGGTGCGATGCGCCCACCGAACGCTCCCGGCTACGACGGCGCGGCGAACCTGCTCGACGCGGTCCGGGTCGCCGCGGCGCGGGCCTCGCGCAACCGCGGCGTGGTCGTGGTCGTGAACGGGGAGATCCACGCGGCGCGCGACGTAAGGAAGACGCATGCACAACGGCTGGACAGCTTCGACTCCGGGCGCAGCGGCGTGCTCGGCGTCGTCGACGCGGATCGCATCGAGTACTACCGGCGTCCGACCCGCCGGCACACCCGCCGGACCGAGTTCGACGTCGCCGGGCTCGACAGGCTGCCCCGCGTAGTCCTCCTGACGAGCTATGTCGGCGCATCGGGCGACCTCGTCCGGGCGGCACGCGACCTCGGCGCCGATGGCGTGGTGGTGGCCGCGGCCGGCGCCGGTTCGACGACGCCGGACCAGGCCGACGCAATCGACGAAATCATCGCCGACGGCATCGTGGTGGTCCTGACCACGAGAACCGGAGGCGGCCGGGTGCCGGCTCGTTTCCGGCGGGTCGCGCCGACGGCCGGAACGGCGGACTCGCGCGGCGCGGGGCGCCGGGTTTCCGGCGAGAGCCTCTCGGCGGTCAAGGCGCGGGTCCTGCTGATGCTGGCCCTGACCAGAACCCGCGACGGCGCCGAGATTCAGCGCATGTTCACGATGTACTGACGTCGCGGAATCCGGGCGGGGAGGGTGGTGGACCAGACGGGGGTCGAACCCGTGACCTCGTGAATGCCATTCACGCGCGCTCCCAACTGCGCCACTGGCCCACACCGGGCGGTTGGCCGCCCGACTCTCCATTTTAGGGAACCGCGCCCCTCCGATCAACGTGGCGCAGGGCTCGCCGGCGCCGGTCGGCCGAACACCCGGCGGTACTCCTCGGGCGTATCGATGTCGACAAAGGCGCCGCTGTCGTCGACCGGCACGTTCTCGATCGCCGCTTCCAGCGCGCGCACCACCGGCTTGGCTCCCGCTCGCGGGTCGGCGTCACGCAGCGCTCCGAAGACCGACCGGTCGAACACGACCGGGTGTCCGTGCGCGGAGTCGCGCCGCCGGATCGGACGCACGATCGGCGCGCGCGTACGCGCATACGCCTCCAGCAGGGCGCGAACGGTGGAGACGCCCACCAGGGGAACGTCGACCAGGGTGACGAGAAGCGCGTCCAGGCCGGGGCGGTCGAGCGCCTCGAGACCCGTCAGCAGCGACGAGAGCTGACCCCGAGAAGGATCCGGGTTGAGGATGATCCGCGGCTCCGGCGGGGTGGCCGCCAGCGCCCGACGGATGGCGTCGACCGGCCCGTCGCCGGCGGCCACGACCACGAGGTCGTCCACGCCGGCCCCGCGCAGGGTGCGCACCAGACGGCTGACGAACGAATCCCGAGCATCGACCGGAAGGAGCGCCTTGGGCTGCCCCATGCGCGACGACCGGCCGCCGGTTAGGATCAGGCCCGGCACGGTCACGCCTCGATCGTAGCCCGACCGGCCCGTTGCGTTCCGCGGCGAAGACTCCTAGAATCTGCCACATGAGCAACGGCAACGTGGACATTCGGATTCGCTGCCAGCAGTGCGGGCAGGACATGGAGCTCCGGGATCCGGCGCCCGGTCAGCCGTGGCCGCCCCAGCAGTTCTGGCAGTGCGCGGCGTGCGGGCGCAATTTCTGGACGACGTACCCGCCGCCCAAGAAACCGAAGCCGCGGCCATCCGGAGCGGCAGCCCCCGAAGCAGGATAGGCGCGCTACGCGCCCGCGCTCCGGGTGAATCCAAAACGTGGTTGACTTCTCACAGCGACGTTACTAGACTGCCTGCTTCCGGTTACGCATCCGCGTTGAAGCCGTAGGGAATTCCCGGGGGTCGGGGAAGTGGCGGCGGGGGATGCAGGCGGCTCAAGGGAGCGTGGTGTCCGCCGGTTGGGTTGGAGGCGCGCTCCCGCGGAGGAACGGCATGCCGAGCGGCACTATTGCACGTCTGTTGATCGACAAGGGTTTCGGGTTCATCCGCGACGAGGGCGGCATCGAGCACTTCTTCCACCGCAGTGCGGTGCGCAGCGCCGTGTTCGAGCTCCTGCGTGAGGGCCAGCGTGTCGAGTTCACTCCCGAGCAGTCGGAGAAGGGACCGCGCGCCGGAGAAGTTCGTCTGCTCGAAGGCTAGCCGGCGGCTCCCGTCGTCGGCCGGCCGAGGTCCGTCGTCCTCAGATCGCGTTCCAGGCAGGCCGCCACGTTTGCTTCGCGTTAAGGCACGCGCCAGTGAATTGCGCGTGCTCTTGACGCATGCGTGCGGTTCTGCGCCAGCCAGCAAGAATCCGACAGACAATCTACCGCGGGGAAGCGAACGGGGCCCGGTGGCCCTCCCGGTCTTCAAAATCGGTCGCTCCCCGCTGGCGCGGGGGGGCTGGGTTCGACTCCCAGGCGCTTCCGCCAACCTTGCCGCTTCGGCCGGCGAAGGCCTCGCGGAATCAGCCCGCGGCAAGCAGAAAGCGGTTCGGATCCGTCAGATCCGGGAGGACCGCGTCAGCTCCCGCGCGCCGCAGCTCCTCTTCGGTAAACGGACCCGTCGCGACACCCACGGAGCGGGCGCCCGCCGCGGCGGCGCACTGCACGTCCAACGGCGTGTCGCCGATGACTACCGCCTGGTTCGCCGAGGCCACATCGATGCCGGCGCGCCTGGCGCGGCCGACGGCCACCGGCACGAGATCGTCACGCCGCGGCGCATCGTCGCCGTAGGCCCCGCACCTGAAGTAGCGCTGCAGGGCGAAATGCTCCAGCTTGATGCGTGCCGCCCGGGCGATGTTGCCGGTCAGCAGCCCACAGACCGTGTCCGGCCGCTCCCGCAGCCGGTCGAGCAGACGGCGCACTCCCGGCATCAGTCCCTTCCTGGGCCCCGGAAGCAAGATCTCCCGCTCGAAGTGCTCGCAGTATCGCGTCAGAAATCTCCGACGCGCAGCCGCGTCCGCCGCGACCCCGGCGCGGTGGAGCGCGTCGCCCAGAATGAGCGGGTCGGTACGGCCCGCCACCGCGATGCCGGAGAACGCGCCGGCGACGCCGAAGAGCTCTTCGAACGTGCGGTTGAGGGCGCGTGTGCCGGCTCCGCCCGACAGCAGCAGAGTCCCGTCGATGTCGAACAGGAGAAGCCGCGTCACTCGAGCAACCGGTTGACTTCGGCCACCGAATCCGCCGCCGTGGCGAGTGCGACGAGCTCGGCGCGAAACGCCAGGAGGTTGGTGACGCACGCCAGGACGGCCGGCAACGAGTGCACGACGGCCGGCAGCACATCCGTGTCGACGCCGCCTCCCAGAATGGCCGCGAGCATCGTCAGGGCCATGGCCAGCGTCCCGGTCGAGAAGACGGGACGGCGCGCCCGGGCCACCGCCAGATGCAGCTCGTCGGACAGCCCGCCGTCGGTCACGGCCTCGCGAATGGCCTTCCCCTTGCCGATCAGATAGAACATCGTCATCGAGTGCGCCAGCAACGTGATGAACGTGAAGAAGATCGCGAAGGTCACGTGGCGCGAAATCTGCTCGGGCGCGGACGCCAGAAAGCCGAGGACGGTGACGTAGCCGAGACCTCCGATCCCGAGCACGGTCGCCGTGATGAGGGCCGCCGTCATTGCAGCACCTCCGACTGCATCGACTGCTTCCGGACCGCGGCGTGCGCCTCCCGAACCCGCTGGAACAACGGCGCGAACCGCTCGCGTGGAAGGCCCACGCGTCCGAAGCAGCCAGCCCGCGGATGGTCGTCGCCGTGGAAGTCCGAACCGCCCGACACGGCAAGGCCATGCCGGCCGGCCAGGCGCAGATAACGCGACTGCTCCCCCGCGTCGTGATCGCTGTGGTAGACCTCGATGGCGCCGAGGCCTGCCTCCACCAGCTCGGGGATCAGGTCGTCCCTGCGGAGCAACCCCGGATGCGCCAGCCCCGCGACGCCGCCGGACCGTTTCACGAGGCGGACGACGTCGACCGGTGACGACCCGGTACGCGGCACGTAGGCGGGCCTGCCCTCGGCCAGCCAGCGGTCGAAGGCCTGCTGCAGGCTCGTTACATGGCCGGCATCGAGCAGCGCGCGGGCGATGCTCGGCCTGGCGACCGACTGGCCGCTCGCCTCGGCGCCGGCGATGAGGTCATCCAGGTCGATCGGCGCCCCCAGCGCCGCCAGACGTGCGGCCATCTCTCGCGCACGCCGCGAGCGGTCCAGCCGTTGGCGATCGAGAAACGCCGCCAGTCCCACCGGCGCAGGATCGAGGAAGTAGCCGAGCATGTGCACGTCGCGCCGCTCGTGCACGGCGGTGATCTCGATACCGGGGAGGAACTCCATGCCCCGCGCCGCGGCCGCGGCCGCCGCCGCCGGGACCCCCGCCACGGTATCGTGATCCGTGACGCTGAGCGTCCGAATCCCGAGGCGATGGGCACGTTCGACCAGCTCGGGCGGGGCCAGCGCACCGTCGGAGGCCGTCGTATGGGTATGGAGATCGATCATGGCTCGACCGGACAGGGCAAACTGAGAAGCGAAGAATCCGCGTGCGGTCGGTTGCCGCGTGCGGTCCGTTACGCACTCGCGCGCCGCGGCCGCTTGGCGCGAGTCTCCGCCGCCGTCTTGGACTGCCGGGCGCGGAGCGCGCGGTACTCGCTCGTGAGCAACTCCAGGTGCTCGCGTTCCTCCTCGGCGAACTCCAGGAAGATCCGCTTGCCCTCGGAATCCTCGAAGCGCTCGCCGTAGCGCTTGAAGAAACGATGCGAACCGCGCTCGCAACGAATGCCGATCTTCAGAGCCGCCCTGTCGTCGACGCCGCGCGACAGCTCCTCGGCCCCCGCGGCGAACAGCCCGTTCGCCGCCCCCTTGAAGAAGAGAAACGTCGGGTGCGATTCGAGCTGCGGATCCTGCTGCAGCAACTCCGCGTAGCGCGCCTCCAGCGTGGCGAGGTGCTCCTTCTCCTCTTCGGCCAGCTTCTTGAACACTTGGCGCCCGCGCACATCCCGGGTCAGCCGGGCGGCGCGCCGGTAGAACTCGAGGCCGCTGCGTTCGGTCGCGATGGCGATGCGCAACGCGTCGCGGGCGAAGAGCAGTTCCGTCGTCACCTTGTCCGCCGTTGGCCGGCGGCCGGTCCGGCACGCTTCGCAGGTGCCGTAGATCTGCACCACGCTCTTGCGCGACTCGAAGCCCCGCGCCGCCGAGATCTCCTCGATCAGCCCCTCGATGTCCGACGACAGGAACTCGGACGACTCGTTGCAGCTCTTGCAGATGAGGTGAAAATGGCGGGGATGCCGGTAGGAGTGCTCGAACCGGAACCGGCCCTCGCCGAAGTCGACCTTGCGTGCGATGCCCGCCTCGACCATCCACTGCAACGTGCGGTAGACCGTTGCGCGACTGATCTTCCTGCCGTCGCGGCGCACGACGTCCACGAGATCGTCGGCACTCAGGTGCCCGTCCTGCTGCAGGAAGATGTTGACGATCAGATCGCGTTTGCCGGACCGCCGGCCGCCGGGAGGGCGATGGCGCTCGACGTACTCGGACTGCGGATCCATCTCACGCATCGGCCGGCCGGGGCCGGCGCCGCGACGAAGCTGCGAACTCGTCCGAACCGGTTACGGTCATGTTCCGAACGACTGCCCGCATCCGCAGGTCGACTTCGCGTTCGGATTGCGGATCGTGAAACCGCCGCCCATGAGATTGTCGACGAAATCGACTTCGGCTCCCGCGAGGTAGCGCACGCTGATGGGATCGACGAACAGCTTGATGCCGTTCGATTCGAAGACCCTGTCCGCTTCGGCGTCCCCCGAGCCTTCCTCGATCATCAACCCGTACTGGAACCCGGAGCAGCCGCCACCCTGAACGAACACGCGCAAGCCGGCGTCGTTCTTCTGCTCCTCGGCCAGCAGCGCCTGAATCTTGCCTGCCGCCGCGTCGGTCACGGCCACCGGCCCGCTCACAAGCGTAGTCGTTTCAGCCACTTCAATCATCTCCCCAAGTGCGTACCACAGTATAGCGCGCCTCCTCTCGCGTGAACACGCCTGCCCGGGCCGTGCGATACTGGCGGCGCATGGCGCACGACGATCCCCTCGACGACGCGGAGCGGCGCTGGCTGCGGCTGACCGACGCGCGGCCGGATCTGGGCGCCGCCGTCGACATGCAGCGGGTGCTCGTGACGCGCAGCGTGGAGTTGATGGCCGAGGTCCCCCGCATCACCCGGGAGACGAGCGCGGCGCCCGCCGACCTGCTCGAACGCCTCGGACGGCAACGGGCCCCGGTTCTCGATCTGGCGATCGACATCGACGTCGACCGGCTGCTGCCGTTCCTCCTGGGGTTCTGCGACGACTTCATCGCCGCCGGCGCCGGCGGCCCGGCGCGCCGCGTGCGCGCGGTGATCGAGAACGGCGAGATCGAGCCGGGCTCCCTGTTGCGCGCCTCCCTCGCCCGCCGGCAGGAGGCAATCCGCCAGCGGGCGAACCACGTCGGCGTCGCCCCGGATCTGGTCTGGCTGGTTGCCGAGCTCGCCGTGGGGCCGGTGGCTCACCAGCTCCAGTACGATGCGCTGGTGTCCGTTTCGTCCGCCCCGCCGGAGGTGCGGAGCGCCCTGCGGGCGTGGTCGCGCGGCGAGTGTCCCGCCTGCGGCTCCTGGCCGGCCCTGGCGGAGGTGCGGCTCGGAGCGCGCTGCGCGCGGTGCTCGTTCTGCGGGGCCGACTGGAGGCCCCGGGCCGACGCGTGCGTCTACTGCGCCGAATCGGGGACCGCGTTCCTCACCGCGGCGGCCGGCGAAGCGCAGACCGGAAGGCGCATCGAGTTCTGCCGGGCGTGCGGCGGCTACCTGAAGCAGATCGAGCTGCCCGCGGCGACCCCGTTCGCGATTCTGCCCGTGCTCGACCTGGAGACCAGCGACCTCGACGTGCTCGCAGCCGGACGCGGATACGCGCGTCCATCGATGCGGCCGGTCGCCGAGCCGGATGCACCGTGCCCGGAAGAATCCCGGCAGTCCGCGCCGTAGAGCTCACCTTCGTTGCGTCCCGCGGCGCGGACTTCTAGGATAGGAGGAATGGGCACGGCACCACGAGTTGGCGCACGACCGGCGGTCTGGCTGTGCCCGGCCTTGCTCTTCCTGAGCCTCGCCGCCGCCCAGGCACAGGTACGCCCCGCCCACGGCCGCCTCTTTCCGCCTGAGGATCTCGGCGTGCTCGAGGGACCGGACCGGGACGCCTGGCAGGAACCGGAGCTCATCATGGACGCCCTCGGCATCTTCGACGGCGCGGTGGTGGCGGACGTCGGGGCGGGCGGCGGCTGGTTCACCGTGCGCCTGGCGCAGCGCGTCGGCCCCAACGGTCTCGTCTACGCCGAGGACATCCAGCCCCAGATGATCGAGTCCATCAACCGCCGGGTCAGGCGGGCCGGGCTCACCAACGTGCAGGCAATCATCGGCACCCCCAGCAACCCGATGCTGCCGGGTCCCATCGACGCGCTGCTGATGGTCGAGGTGTACAGCCAGATCGAGGATCCGGTCACCCTGCTGCGCAACGTCATGCCCCGGCTGAAGCCGGGCGGCAGGGTCGGCATCGTCGAGTATCGGCTCGACGGCGGCGGCCCCGGCCCCCCGCTCGACGAGCGGGTCGAGCCCGGAACGGTCATCCGCGACGCCCAGGCCGCCGGCTTCCGACTCCTGGCGCGCGAGGACGAGTTCCGCTACCAGTACCTGCTCGTCTTCGTTCGCGACGACGCGGGACCGCCGGCCGGCTAGACACCCCGCCGCCCGCGATGCACGCCGCGCTGACCATCGCCGGGAGCGACTCGGGAGGCGGCGCCGGCGTGCAGCGCGATCTGCTGACCTTCGCCGCGCACGGCGTCCATGGACTGAGCGCGGTCACCGCCGTCACCGCACAGAACCCGCACGCGATCCCGCGTACGCACCCGCTTCCCCCGGATGTCGTCGCGGCGCAGATCACGGCCGTCGCCGCCGACTTCCCCGTCGCGGCGGCCAAGACCGGGATGCTCGCGAACGGTTCGATCGTCGCCGTCGTTTGCGAGCGGCTCGCGGCGCTGGCCATCCCGCCGGTCGTCGACCCGGTTCTCGTGTCGACGAGCGGCCGCCCCCTGCTCGACGAGCGCGGCTTCGACCTGCTGAAAGCCAGGCTCCTGCCGCTGGCCGCGGTCGTGACGCCGAACCGGATGGAGGCGGAGCGGCTCAGCGGCGCGACGGTCACTTCGCTCGCGGGGGCGCGGGAGGCGGCGCGGCGCATCCGGGATCTCGGCGCGGCGGCCGTCATCGTCACCGGCGGACACCTGGACGGGACGGACACCGTCGTCGACGTCCTCGACGACGGTACGGGCGCCGTCGAGATCGCGACGGGACGCGTCGGTGGTGCCGCCGGCAGCCGCACCCACGGCACGGGCTGCACCTTCAGCGCCGCCCTGACCGCCGGTCTCGCCACGGGGCTGGCGCTGCCCGCGGCCGCGGAAGGCGCGCAACGCTACGTCGCCGCCGCGATTCGGCGGGCTTGTCGCTTCGGCCGCGGCGGGCGCGTTCTCGGTCACGGACCACCGGTCGCGGCGCGTGCCGGCGAGCCGAGCCGGCGTGCGGACTGATCAGCCGCCGCGCGACTGCTATACTGCCGGGACATGGGGGCGCCGGCCTTCGTGGTCACCACCGAGCCGCTGGAACTGCAACCGATCATCGACCTCGTCGCGCGTCGCCTGGCGGATGCGGCGGCGAGCGCCGGCGCCGTCACCTCGTTCCTGGGCACGGTGCGCAACGAGAATCGGGGCCGGCGCGTCGACCGGCTGGAGTACGAGGCGTACGAGCCGCTGGCCGTGAAGTCCTTCGAACGCATCGCGGCCGAGGCGTACGAACGCTGGCCGGACACCCACGTCGCCGTGCACCATCGCGTCGGGCGGCTGGCCGTCGGCGAGGCGAGCGTCGCCATCGCCGCCGCATCGCCGCATCGGGCGGACGCGTTCGCGGCGTGCCGTTACGCCATCGAGCGCATCAAGCAGATCACGCCGATCTGGAAGCACGAGTTCTTCGAGGGCGGGGACGTCTGGATCGAGGGCGCCACCGCGGATCCCGACGACGAGGAGGCCCGCGGGCGGGCCCTGCAGGCGGCATGCGCGTAACGGTCCGACTTTTCGCCCGGTTGCGCGACATCGCCGGCGCCTCCGACCTGGCGCGCGAACTGCCCGGGGAAGCCACGGCGGACACGGTCTGGAGACTGCTGGCGGACGAGCACCCCGAGCTCGCCGCCTACCGCGGCGCGGTGTCCGTCGCCGTCAACGCCGAGTACGCGCGGATGGACGCCCGCATCGTCGACGGCGACGAGATCGCTTTTCTGCCGCCCGTTTCGGGGGGCTGATCGGTCATGTTCGACAAGCTGCAGGCGATCGAGGAGCGGTACGACAAGCTGATGGCGCTCATCGCCGATCCGGCGGTGCAGGCCGACCAGCAGGAGTATCGCCGCCATACCCGCGCGCTCTCCGAGATACAGCCGCTCGTCGAGCAGTTCCGCGAGTACAAGGCGGTGGTGGAGGAACTGGCGGAAGCGCGGGAGCTCGCCGCCGGCGACGACGACGACCTGCGCGATCTGGCCGAGCAGGAGCTGAGCATCCTGGGAGAGCGCCGGGACACGCTCCTGGGCGCGATCAAGGTGCTGCTGCTGCCCAAGG